>CAZTGY010000121.1:0-7833 GCA_964613445.1 uncultured Chromatiaceae bacterium
TTGGCAGTAACGGCGGTCAGGCCGTGGCTTTTGCCTACGACCTGGCGACGTCGATTGTCTACACGCGCCAGGGAAATCCGGCCTGGGCAGGTCAGGAACGCGATGGCTTCGCCCCAATCCGGTCAAACGACCTTTTCTATGGCGCTTCGAGCAGCGATCCCCAGCCAGACTGGGTGGACCGCGGCAAGGTCCACATCCCGCAGGCCGACGAGCAGCAGCGCTTCCTTGCCAATCTCATCACAAGAGTCAACATGGACCGGATTCCGCTACCCCGATTCTGGTATTTCCCGAACGGGTATCGCGCCGCCCTGCTTCTGACCGGCGACGACCACGGTTCATTCTCGGGTCCGAGTACCCGATTCAACCAGCTTCAGAACCTGAGCACGCCAGGCTGTTCGGTTGGCAACTGGGAATGCCTGCGGGGCACGACGTACATCTACCCCAACTCACCCTTGTCGAACGCTGCCGCCACGGCATTCTCTGTCAGCGGATTCGAAGTGGCGCTCCACGGGTTCACCAATTGCGCGGACTTTACGCCCGCAACGCTGGACAACTTCCTGACGCAGCAGCTGGCAAGCTTCACGGCAACCTATACCGGGGTACCGGCGCCGGCAACTCACCGGATCCACTGCCTGGTCTGGAGCGACTGGGCATCGAACCCGAAGCTCGAGCTAACCAAGGGCATAAGACTCAACACGAGCTACTACTACTGGCCACCAGGCTGGGTAAACGACGTTCCAGGGCACTTCACCGGTTCTGCCATGCCGATGCGGTTCGCCGATCTCGACGGAACCCTGATCGACGTATACCAGGCCGTCACGCAGATGACGGATGAGTCCGGCCAGACTTACCCCTTTACGGTTGACACGCTGCTTGACCGGGTCATCGGACTCGAACAGTACGGCGTCTATACGCTGAATGCCCACACAGACCCGGACGTCGGTATTGCGAGTTCCGTAGTCGAATCTGCGATCGCCTATGGGGTGCCGGTCATATCTGCGCGCCAGCTGCTGTCCTGGCTTGATGCCCGCAACGCCTCCACATTCGGCGCACTGGCGTGGACTGGCAGTGACCTCACGTTCACGGTGGTACCAGGCCCTGGGGCCAACGGCCTCCGCGCCCTGGTCCCCTACCGTTCGGCCACCGGCACGCTCGCTTCGCTCACCCGCGGGGGAAGCCTCGTCAACTACGAGGTCCTGTCAGTCAAAGGCATTGATTACGCCTCATTCCCGGCGGTTGCGGGGGCTCACGTAGCGACGTACGTTGCAGATAACACACCGCCTGCGGTTTCGTCCCGTAGTCCTGCCAATGGCACAACGGGGGTAGCCGCCAACGCCGTGATCGAGGTGACCTTCAGCGAGCCGATGGACCCGGTGACAATCGCCTCAGGAACATTCGAGCTGCGCGACTCCTCGAACTCACTGATAGCAGCCTCCGTCACCTACAACGCGGCTGGCCGCAAGGCGATCCTCGATCCCAGTGCCTCCCTGACTGCGGGGATGACGTACACCGCCCTCGTGCGGGGGGGGACGGTAGAGCCACGCGCCAAGGACCTGGCCGGAAACGCCCTGGCGAGTAGTGAGACTTGGTCCTTCACTGTAGCGACTGCCACCGGCAATATCAGCGCCTGGGACGATTCTGCTGTTCCGACTGTGCCGGCTGATCCAGACACAAGCTCCGTGGAACTGGGCGTAAGGTTCCGGGTTGACGTCCCTGGCTACATTACAGGCATCAGGTTCTACAAGGGCGCGGGCAACGGGGGCACCCATACAGGAAGCCTGTGGAGCAGTGCTGGCGTCAGGCTCGCCTCGGCAACGTTCACGAATGAGACGGCCACCGGCTGGCAGCAAGTCAACTTTACGACTCCGGTGGCAGTGGCCGCGGACACGATCTACATTGCCTCGTACTTCGCCCCGCAGGGGCGTTATTCGGTGAACAATCAGTTCTTTGCCACCGCAGGCGTTGATCGCGGCGCCCTCCACTTCCTGCGGGATGGAGTGAGTGGTGGCAACGGAATCTATTCGTATGGAGCCGCGAGTACTTTTCCAGCCTCAACGTATCAGTCGAGCAACTACTGGGTCGACGTCATCTTCGCAACCACGCTTGGCGGTGGATCCGATACCTCGCCACCGACAGTCGCAGTCCGCATCCCATCGGCCAATGCTACGGGCGTCAGCCTTGGCACGATAGTAACGGCAACCTTCAGCGAAGCCCTGGATCCGTCCACCGTCAACTCCTCGACGTTTCAACTGCGCGACTCCGTCGGCTCGCTCTTAGGTTCCACAGTGACCTATAGCGCCACGACCAACACCGCCACGCTCTCCCCGGCGGCGGCGCTCGCCGCTGGTTCGACCTACACGGCGACAATCAAGGGCGGCACGGCTGATCCGCGCATCAAGGATGCCGCGGGCAATCCGCTCGCTGCAGACTCTACCTGGTCATTCAGCACCGCGAGCGGTGGCACTTGCAGCGCCAATCCCGTCGTCATCGAGAACTGCCTTACCGGCAACCCCCAGAGCGAGTGGGACGTCAGTGGTGCCGGAGACGCCTCCATTCAGGGTTTCGCCACGCAGATCAGCGTAAACCGGGGGACAACCGTCTCCTTCAAGGTCAAGACCACGGCAGCAGGCTATCGCTTCGATATCTACCGCCTGGGATTCTATGGCGGCATGGGCGCACGAAAGGTGGCCACGGTTCAGCCCTCTGCGTCGCTACCGCAAACCCAGCCCAATTGCCTGACAGATGCGGCAACGGGACTCGTGGATTGCGGGAACTGGTCAGTCTCTGGGTCGTGGGCCGTGCCTGTGACGGCCACTTCCGGGGTCTATATCGCACGCGTCGTCCGGACAGACACGGGCGGCGCCAGCCATATCGTGTTTGTCGTTCGCGACGATGCGAGCACGTCGAACATACTCTTCCAGACTTCTGACACCACTTGGCAGGCGTACAACAACTACGGGGGAAACAGCCTATATACCGGTTCCCCGGCCGGTCGCGCCTACAAGGTCAGCTACAACCGGCCATTCAACACGCGAGCCGTCGACGGAGGGCAGGACTGGCTGTTCAGCACCGAGTATCCGATGCTCCGCTGGCTCGAGTCGAACGGCTACGATGTCAGCTATACCACCGGCGTCGACAGTGACCGCGCTGGAGCATTGATTCGCAACCACAGACTGTTCATGTCCGTTGGTCACGACGAGTACTGGTCGGCTGGACAGCGATCCAGCGTGGAGGCGGCTCGAGATGCCGGCGTAAATCTGGCCTTCTTCAGCGGCAATGAGGTCTTCTGGAAGACTCGCTGGGAAAGCAGCATCGACGGCTCCGCGACGGCATATCGGACGCTGGTCAGCTACAAGGAAACGCACGCCAACGCCAAGATCGATCCGAATCCTGCGTGGACCGGCACCTGGCGTGATGCACGCTTCAGCCCACCCGCCGACGGTGGGCGTCCGGAGAATGCCCTGACCGGCACTCTTTTCATGGTAAATGGCGGTGGCACAGGGTCGCTGGCGTCAATTGTCGTCCCGGACACTGATGGCAAGCTCCGGTTCTGGCGCAACACGAGCATCGCGACATTAACTGCCGGGACCAGCGCGACATTGCCCTTCGGAACATTGGGCTACGAGTGGGACGTCGACCCGGATAACGGTTTTCGCCCCGCCGGGCTGATCCGGCTTTCGACGACGAATGTCGCCAACGCGCCGGTACTCCAGGATAACGGGTCTACCTATGGCACCGGCACGGCGGTGCACTCGCTGACTCTGTATAGGGCTGCCAGTGGATCACTGGTATTCGGCGCAGGCACCATCCAGTGGTCCTGGGGGCTGGACGCCAACCATGACGGGGTTGCTACTCCCACGGATACCCGCATGCAGCAGGCAACGGTAAATCTCCTCGCAGACATGACCGTTCAGCCCGCAACAATCAGGTCCGGCCTGTCACCCGCGACAACCTCCACCGACGGAACCCCCCCAACGACGGCCATAAGCCTGCCTGCAGCGGGCAGTTCCCTGCCACTCGGAGTGCCCGCGACCATCAGCGGCACAGCCTCGGACACTGGCGGGCTCGTTGGGGCAGTTGAAGTTTCCGTCGACGGCGGGACTACCTGGCGCCGGGCCGAGGGGCGGTCCAGCTGGTCATACGCCTGGACACCGACTTCGAGCGGCACCTTCACGATCCGGGCCAGGGCGGCCGATGACAGCGGCAATCTCGAAAGCGCTGGTGCCGGACGTACGGTCTCGGCGGGTGCAGCCGTCACATGCCCCTGCTCAATCTGGCAACAGTCACAAAGCCCGGTGGGCTCGCCGGACCCGGACCCCGATCCCGTCGAGCTTGGCACGCGCTTCCGCAGCGGCGTCGACGGCACCGTCACGGCACTGCGCTTCTACAAGAGCCCGCAAGACCATGGCACCCACGTCGGTCGCCTCTGGTCCGCCGGCGGCACCCTTCTCGCGACGGTCACGTTTACGGGCGAGAGTTCGTCAGGCTGGCAGCAAGCCACCCTGCCGGCCCCGGTACCGATCACGGCAAATACCTGGTATGTGGCCACCTACCACACCACAGGCGGATCGTACTTCGGCTCTGATGGATATTTTGCATCAGCCGGGTTCACAAGCGGCCCCCTGTACGCCGGCCGGGATGGCGAGGCGGGTAGCAACGGCGTCTATCGATACGGCCCCGGTGGGACGTTCCCCAATCAGACGTACCTCAGCGAGAACTACTGGGCGGATGTCGTTTTTATGAACAGCGGCACTACTCCCGATACTACGCCGCCCACGCTGACAATCGGCACAAGCGCCACGTCCCTGAAGGCCGGCGAAGTAGCGCAGCTGACTTTCAGCCTCAGCGAACCCTCCGCGAGCTTCGTCATTGCTGATGTCGTCGTGACTGGCGGCACCTTGACCAGCTTCACCGGAAGCGGTTCCCTCTACACCGCCACCCTTACGCCGACGACCAACAGCACTACGCCGGCAACGGTCAATGTCGCTCCCGGCGCTTTCGCCGATGCCGCCGGCAATTCCAATCTCGTCGGAGCGCAACTCACCATCGTCGTCGATACGGTTCGCCCGATAGTCGCGGTATCTGCCAACGATTCGCTGCTGGAGTCCGGAGAAGTAGCTCTCTTGACCTTCACGCTCAGCGAAGCATCGACTACATTTGCTGCGACAGACATTACCGTGACCGGCGCCACCCTTGGCGGCTTCTCCGGCAGCGGAGCAGGCTACACGGCGACTCTGACACCGCCCCCGAACAGCACGACCCCCGCTACGGTCAATGTTGCCGGTGGTGCATTCACCGACCTGGCTGGCAACGGCAATATCGCAGCGACACAGCTGACGATCGGCGTGAATACGGTGGCGGCGACCGGTTCACCTGTGGTCACGATCGCCACCAACGACACCGCACTGAAGATATCCGACGTTGCATCACTCACCTTCACCCTCAGCGCTCCCTCCACCGACTTTGTCGCCAGCGATGTATCCGTGACCGGCGGTACTATGAGCGACTTTGCGGGGAGCGGGACGAGTTACACCGCGCGCCTGACCCCCGCCGTGAACAGCACAACGGCGGCAACGGTTACCGTTCCCGCCGGCGCGTTTACCAACGGCTCAGGCGTCGCCAACGCAGCCGCACTTCCTGTCACGATGTCGGTGGACACGGTTGCACCGAGCGTCGTTATCACTGACAGTTTCTCCGGAGATGGCCTAAATCCCGGCGATGCCACGGTGACTGGCAATATCACTTTCACCTTCTCGTTCAGTGAAGCGGTCACGGGGTTTGCAGCGACCGACGTTGCCGTTACCGGAGGGACCAAGGGAACGTTTACCGTACTGAATGCCACCACTTACACCGTCGTTGTCACGCCAACCGCGAGCCTCGTTACTGTGAATATCCCTGCGAACTCGGCAGTCGATCCAGCCGGCAATGGGAATACGGTCGCAACGGAGCAGCGGCAGGCAGTCATCCCGAGAATCACCAACGTCAGGGACGACATCAATGCGCTTGACGGCGGCTCCACTTCAACGCCACGGAGCGTGATTACAGGGGCCCTCACCGACGACACCAGGCCCACGCTCGTTGGCACCGGACTCCGCGGCACTACCGTCGATGTCTACGACACGTTCAACAATGGCACGAGTACTGTCGTCGTGCGCCTTGGCGCCGCCACGATCAATAGTTCAGGTAACTGGACATTTACGCCGACCAATGCCAACTGGACCGTTGCCAGCGGAACAGCCACCGGACGCCTCTACGCCGGTTCGCACTCGTTCAAGGCAGTGATTACCTTCGGCAGCTCCACCGCGGCCACCGATCCGGGCAGTAGTCCTTACTCCATCAAGGTCGCGGCGATCGCGCAGACCAGCGTGACCACCGGGGTAGTTACCGGCGGCGGTACCTTTACGTTCGGGCTTTTTGACTTCGATGGCGATGGAGTGTTTGACGCGGCAGGCGGGTGGACTCGGGCCAACGCTGTGGACGGCGCCTATACCAATCTGACACTCCCCAGTCAGACCCAGCTCGGAACTGCCAACCTGACGACGGACGCCAACGACAACCTCTGGACACGGACCTCAGCTACGGGGGGCCATCGTTACCAGGTAAGTCCCGGGGTGTTTGCAACGGCGCCAGATACGACAGCGAATCTGCGGGCAGCGTATATCCTCAATTAGCGTCCGGCCTCACCCTGGATGCCGGGGTGCTCGCCTCGGCGCCTGGTCGTTGCCTTCGACAGGAACTGCGGCCGTACCTCTGTGCGGCAGTCCGCAGATTCCGGCGCCGTAAACCAGCATAATATTGCTGTTCAATCGAACCAATAAGCGAGCAGACACGAGGTCGCCATATGCCCATTGCCGATTCCGTCCAACTCGGGGAGAACGTCAAGGTGTTCCACCCGTCGCTGGTCAACCTGTATGGATGCACCGTCGGGGACGACACTCGTATCGGAACATTTGTTGAGATCCAGAAGAATGCATCGATAGGTGCTCGGTGCAAGATCTCCTCCCACTCCTTCATCTGCGAGGGGGTTGTGATCGAGGACCAGGTCTTCATCGGCCACGGCGTGATGTTCACGAATGACAGGTTTCCCCGCGCCACCAATCCAGATGGCACGCCACAGGGCGAGTCGGACTGGACAGTCGAACCAACGGTTGTGCGACTGGGAGCCTCCATTGGATCCAATGCAACGATCATCGCGGGCGTGACGATTGGCGAGGGAGCGCTGATCGGTGCAGGAGCCGTGGTGACCAGGGACGTCCCGGCATTTGGCATCGCAGTAGGAGTCCCGGCACGAATCATTGGTACCACGAAGGACCGCACCGGGAGTTCAGCGAGAAAACCCAAATGATCAACATAGGCATCTGCGGCTACGGCTATTGGGGACCAAACCTGGTCCGGAATTTCGCCGAAACCCCCGGGGCGAACATCGCAGCCGTGGCGGACCTTGACCCAAAGAAGCTGGAGGTCGTGAAGCGGCGATTCCCGGCCGTGAAGACGACCACGCGATTCCAGGACCTACTCGTCGACCCAGCGATTGATGCAATTGCCATTGCAACACCCGTGAGCACCCACTTTGAGCTGGGGATGGCAGCGCTCAAGGCGGGCAAACACCTGTGGCTCGAGAAACCCATGACGGAGACCTCCCTGCAGGCTCGGAAGCTGGTCGACGAGGCAGCCAAGCGAAATCTCGTGCTCCTCGTCGACCATACGTTCATCTACACCGGCGCCATTCGCAAGATGGCGGAGATCATCAAGGCCGGCGACCTCGGCAGGGTCTACTACTACGATTCGGTCCGCATCAATCTCGGACTCTTCCAGCGCGACGTGAGCGTAATC
>CAZTGY010000122.1:0-3849 GCA_964613445.1 uncultured Chromatiaceae bacterium
GAGTGCACAGGGCCACGGCGGCGGCGGCTGCCGCGAAATCCGGGTCGGATTCGCCGTCGAAGAAAAGCACCATGTCGGGAGGCGCGGACTTCAGCCGGTCGCCGAGCGTCGCGAGGTCGTTGACCCGCAGGCAGTGCACCGGGTGACCGCTGTCCCGGAGGATCGAATTGATCGTCGTGGCGTGATCGTCACTGCGGCTGATGACGATCAGCGGGATACCAACCGAACTGCCCAACTCCACACCTGCCGAGTCCCTGTAACGGAGCGGGATTCTGCAGCCCGGAGCGGACGGATTATGTGACCGTCCTCCGATTATGTGGTGCGGCCGGAATTATGTCGCGCCGAAAGTTCCCAGCAGGGTTTTGAACGGTGCGCCCGGAGTCTCACGGACCAGCTTCGGCACGAGATATCCCGGCAGGGCTTTCATCACCAGCAGGATCAGCTGCAGCGCTTCGGCGTCGGCAACGGCAAAGTGCGCGGCGCCGGACACGGCATCCATCTGGTGCAGGTAGTAGGGCATCACCCCCGCCTCGAACAGAGCGTGTGAGAGCTCGATGATAGTGCCGGGAGAGTCGTTGACGCCCCGGAGCAGGACGGACTGGTTGAGGACGGGTCCGGTAGCCGCGCCGAGCGCGCGCAGCGCTGAGGCAACGGGCGGGTCGATCTCCCGGCCGTGATTGGCGTGGATGACCACGGTGACACGCGTGCGCAGGCTGCCAAGGAATCCCAGCAGCCGGGAGTCGACCCGCTCGGGGAGTACCACGGGGACGCGGGTGTGGAGCCGGATCCGCCGCACGTGCGGCAGTTCGTCCAGGGCCCTGAGGAGAGACTCGAGCCGGTGTTCGGCCAGTACCAGCGGGTCACCGCCGCTCAGGATGATCTCCTCGAGAGACGGGTCGCCGGCAATTGCCCCGATCGCCGTCTCCAGCTGGCCGGCCGCAGCGCTGTGCTCGCCGTACGGGTACTCACGCCGGAAGCAATACCGGCAGTGGACCGCGCAGGCGCCGGTGGTGATCAGCAGTGCCCGGTTCGCGTACTTCTGCAGCAGGCCCGGTGTCCGGGCGCTCGCCAGGTCGCCGACCGGGTCGCTGGTGAAGCCGGGTGCAGGCACGACTTCGGCCGGCGCCGGCAGGACCTGCAGGAGGAGCGGATCGCGCGCGTCCCCGGGCCGCATCCGGGCGACGAAGCCGCGCGGCACCCGTAGCGGGAAGGTGCCTGCCGGGCCCGGCGCGAGGCCGCACTCGGCGGGGGTCAGGCCCAGGGCAGCCAGCAGCTGCACCGGATCCCGGAAGCCGCGGGCGAGTTCCACCTGCCAATGAGGCGCACTGGCCGGCCCGGGGGTCAGCTGAGGTCTGGCGTGATGCATGGATCAGGCTAGAATACCCGGCTACGCAAACGAATGGGTTTCTATGGCCAGTTACAGCGCGAGCGACCTCCGGAGCGGCAGCAAGGTCCTGATCGACGGGGACCCCTGTACCGTCGTCGACAACGAGTTCGTCAAGCCCGGAAAGGGCCAGGCCTTCAACCGCGTGCGCATCCGCAACCTGCGCACCGGGCGGACCGTCGAGAAGACCTACCGCAATAGCGATTCGATCGAGGGCGCTGACGTCATGGACCGGCCCATGCAGTACCTCTACAACGACGGCGACCTGTGGTACTTCATGGATCCGGAGACCTTCGAGCAGTTGCCGGCCTCTGCTACGGCCGTTGAAGAAGCGAGACAATGGCTGCGCGAGCAGGACACCTGCACGGTAACGCTCTGGAACGGCGTGCCCCTGACGGTTGTGCCGCCGATCTTCGTGGAACTCAAGATCGTCGAGACCGATCCCGGTGTCCGCGGCGATACCGCGACCGGCGGCCTTAAGCCGGCGCGACTCGAGACCGGTGCCGTCGTGAAAGTGCCGCTGTTCATCAACGAGGGCGAAGTCATCAAGTGCGACACGCGCTCGAACGCGTACGTCTCGCGGGTCAAGTAATCTGCTGGCGGGCGGTCCCGGCCGGCGGTGCCGGGAGTCAGGTTTCCACTACCGGGAAGCTGATCGCCTCCTGCAGCGTGGCCAGCCCCAGCAGGATCATCACCACCCGGTCGAAGCCCACAGCGACGCCCGAGCAGTCGGGAAGGCCGTGCTCGAGCGCCAGCAACAGCCGCTGATCGGGCGCCACGTCAGGGCGGCCCAGCCGGGCGCGGAACTCACGGTCGGCGGCGAACCTTCGTTCCTGTTCCGCCGCGTCGCCAAGCTCCCGATACCCGTTCGCGACCTCAATGCCCCGGCAGAAGATTTCGAAGCGTTCTGCCACCCGTGGGTCTCCCGGGTCCAGCCTGGCCAGCGCGGCCTGAGCTGCCGGGTAGCCTGTCACCACGGCGATGCCGGTCCCAGCCAGGTGCTGGCTGACCGCATGGCTCATCAGCAGGTCCAGCCACAGTGCCGGTTCGTCGCCCAGTCCTGCGCGCAATTCCGCGCTCAATTCGGGGCCCAGCAGGTGGCTTGCGCAGTCCTGCAGGTCACCGGTCCCGGCCGTGAGTGGGTCAATGCCGAGCGCCTCCTGGAACAGCGCCGTGTAGGACCACCATGCCGGCGCCGTGGCGCCGAGCGCGGGCGTGGCGCCGCCGCCTGCCGCGGTCTCCGCGAGCGCCATCAGGAGGTCGCAGGCTTCGCGGGCCAGTTGCTCCAGCGTGAAGCCGTGCCGATACCACTCCAGCAGCGTGAACTCGGGTTCGTGACGGCGGCCGGCCTCGCCGTCGCGAAACACCTTGCAGAGCTGCCAGATGTCCGGCGCTCCCGACGCCAGCAGCCGCTTCATGTGGAATTCGGGCGAGGTGTGGAGGAACAGCCGTCGGCCATTGGCGAGTTGCGCCGTGATGTTCTGCAGATGCGGGTCGGTTACCGCGTGTTCCACCAGCGCCGGGGTATCCACCTGCAGCACGCCCCGTCGGTCGAAGAATTCCCGCGTGGCACCGAGCAGGCGGGCGCGGTGCCGGAGGGTAGCGAGGGAAGCGCCCGGTTGCCATTGCATTACGGGTGGCTCTGGCCGAGGCGGGTGCCCATCCGGATCGGCGCGCCCGTCTTCAGGTTGCCGTCCCACTGGATAAGGCCCCGCTCTGCAACGATGACCACGGTGGAGCCCAGGTTGAACTGCCCCAGCAAACCGCCGGCGGGCAGGTGCAGCGCATTGCCTGCCGATGGGAGCGGGGTCCGCACGACCCGGCCCGTTGGCGGTATCTCGCCGCTCCACGCCAGCGAGATGCTGGCGACATTCAGTGCCCCGACCAGGACGACCGCGAAGCGGCCGGCGGCAGTCTCGCACCAGACGATGACGCGCTCGTTGGCCGCGAACAGGCCTGGCACGGTCCGGACAGTTCTCCGGTTGACGGCCCAGCGTCGCCCCGGCACGTACACCGTGCCGGTCACGCGCGCGGCGAGCGGCACGTGCACCCGGTGATAGTCATGAGGCGCGAGATAGATGGTTGCCGTGGCACCGCCGCTGAAGGATTCCGCTTCTGCCGGTTCCAGGGCCAGGAAGTCGGCAATCCGGTAGTGGAAGCGCTTGGCCTGCAGCAACTGGCCCGTCTCGGCATAGCCGATGTGCTCGAGGGTCCCGTCGCTCGGGCTGACCACCGTGCGGGTGCCCTGCGCCACGGGACGGGCGCCGGCGCGGAGCGGGCGGGTGAAGAACGCGTTCATGTGCTCCCAGGCTTCGGGCTCGGGGTGCTCCACTTCCGCGAGGTCGACCCGGTAGAGGCGCACGAAGGTGCGGATGAGAAGGGTACGCACCCAGGGGGTCCGGTTCCGGGTCACCGAACGGACCAACCCGCCCAGCAGCCGTTCGGGCAGCAGGCGCTGGAAGAGG
>CAZTGY010000122.1:3859-7725 GCA_964613445.1 uncultured Chromatiaceae bacterium
AGGACGAACAAATGATCCAGCACGGAGGCGAGCATCAGCAGCGGGTTCCCGGGCGTGGCGGCGACGTATTCTATACGCGGGTCAGGCAGCAGTCGGTGGGCGGGACATGACGGCAGGGCCGGGAGGCGTGCGCCGGCGCGTGCGCAGGCAGCACGCCAGGGATACCGTGGGCGGCCTGATCGGTGAGTGTGCTGCCCGCCTGGACGAGGCACAGGTCTTCTTCGGCCACGGGACCGGGAATTCACGCGACGAGGCGGCTGCGCTCGTGTTCCACGTGCTGGGTCTCGACCACGCCGATGCCGTCCGGGGCTACGGGAAGAATGTGTCTGAGGCGGATCGCAGGACGATCGAGGCGCTGCTCGACCAGCGCATCACCACGCGCCGCCCGTTGCCGTACCTCACGGGGGAGGCGTGGTTCGCCGGGCTGCCCTTCTTCGTGGACGAACGCGTGCTCATACCGCGGTCGCCCTTTGCGGAGCTCATCGCGAGCCGCTTCGAACCCTGGCTGGACCCGGCCGGGGTCCGGCGCATTCTCGAGATTGGCACCGGCAGCGGCTGCATCGCGGTGGCCCTTGCGCTGGCCTTTCCCGGGAGCCGCGTCGTCGCGACCGACATCTCCGCGGATGCCCTGGCCGTTGCCGCCCTGAACGTGGCCCGGCACGCCGTGGCGGACCGTGTGGAACTCGTCCAGGCAGACCTGTACGCAGGGCTCAAGGGCGAGTTCGACCTGATCGTCACCAACCCGCCCTACGTGCCGGAGGACGACGTCGAGACCTTCCCGCCCGAGTACGGCCACGAGCCGCGCCTCGCGCTGGTTTCCGGTGCCGACGGGATGGAAACCCCGGCGAGAATACTGCACCATGCGGCTCGCTTTCTGACGCCGCAGGGCTGGCTGGCCCTGGAGGTTGGCGCCGGGGCTGGCGTGCTGGAGGCCCGGTTTCCGACGGTGCCGTTCGTCTGGCTGGAACTCCTGCACGGCGGTGAGGGGATTGCCCTGGTCAGCGCGACGGATCTGCGGGCCTGTCTTCCCGCCCCCGGCACCCAGGGCGACCAGTAACGAGCAGAGCACAGATGTCCGGCAACACCATCGGCAAGTCCTTCTGCGTCACGACCTTTGGCGAGAGCCACGGGCCCGCGCTTGGCTGCATCGTCGACGGCTGCCCGCCCGGCATGCCGCTGGCAGAGGCCGACATCCAGAAGGACCTGGAGCGACGCCGCCCCGGCAAGTCCCGGCACACGACCCAGCGGCGCGAACCGGACACGGTCAGGATCCTCTCCGGCGTGTTCGAGGGGCTCACCACCGGCACGCCGATCGGGTTGCTGATCGAGAACGTGGACCAGAAGTCCGGGGACTACCGGAAGATCAAGGACCGCTTCCGGCCCGGCCATGCCGACTATTCATACCAGCAGAAGTACGGCATCCGCGACTACCGGGGCGGCGGACGGTCCTCGGCACGGGAGACGGCCATGCGCGTGGCGGCCGGCGCGATCGCCCGCAAGTACCTCCAGCAGCGACTTGGCGTGGAAATCCGCGGCTACCTGCGCCAGCTCGGCCCGCTGGTGCTCGACGTGGTCGATCTCGCGACGGTCGACGACAACCCGTTCTTCTGCGCCGATCCGGCGCGCGTCGCCGAGCTGGAGGCCTACATGGACGCGCTGCGCAAGGAAGGGAACTCCATCGGCGCGCGCATCAACGTCGTTGCCAGCGGGGTGCCGGCCGGGCTTGGCGAACCCGTGTTCGACAAGCTCGAGGCCGACATCGCCCACGCGCTGATGGGCATCAACGCGGTCCGCGCTGTCGAGCTCGGGGCGGGCTTCGCGGTCGTCGCGCAGAAAGGCACGGAACACCGGGACGAGATCACCCCCGCCGGCTTCCGGCGTAACGCTTCGGGCGGCATCCTGGGCGGGATTTCCACCGGCCAGGACATCCTGGTGAGCATGGCGTTGAAGCCAACCTCCAGTATCCGGCTTCCGGGCGACACGGTCGACGAGGAAGGGGAGGCCGCAGAGGTGGCGACTACCGGGCGGCACGATCCGTGCGTTGGCCTGCGTGCGGCACCCATTGCCGAGGCGATGCTGGCCATCGTCCTGATGGACCACTACCTGAGGCACCGGGCCCAGAATGCGGACGTGCAGCCGCTGACACCCGCCGTCGAGGCTGGACGGGCACGAACCTGAACAGCGTCGGGATCGCCGGACGGCTGATTCATGACTGCATCCGGAAACGAGTGTCTCTGCCTTACGCGGCGGGACCATATGGGCTATAGTTGGTTCCACTTCTAGGCCATCGGCTACTTGGGCTCCCCGATGAGGGGTGGTGCTGACGGCTCAATCGGGGATTGGTGATGCCACGAGTTCGACTCGCTGCAGTCCCGCTGCTGGCGGGGCTTCTACCGTTGACCGCCGGCGCCCTGGGCCTCGGCGAAATCACGCTCCGGTCGGCGCTCAACCAGCCCTTCGTGGCCGAAATACCCGTGACCGCGGAATCCGCGGACGAGCTGAACCAGCTCTCCGTCCAGCTGGCACCCGTGGCCACCTTCGAGCGCTTTGGCCTGGACAGGCCCGGCTTCCTCGATGACCTCAGCTTCCAGGTCCAGCAGGAAGGCTCCCGGGCCGTGGTCCGGGTGACCTCTGCCCAGCCCGTCAGTGAACCCTTCATTTCCCTCCTGCTCGATGTGGGCTGGTCCCAGGGCCGGTTGCTCCGGGAGTACACGGTCCTGCTGGATCCGCCGGCATTCGCTGCGGGCCCGGACGCCACTGCCGCGCCGGCTGCCCCACCCGCGGCGGCCGGGCCCTCGCCCACGACGCCCGCCATCCGGCGCGAGCCGGCCGGTAGTGTTTCCGGGGCGGAGCCTGCTGCTACGGGCAGCGTGACTGCCGGTCCCGATGGTGACGTGTACGGCCCGGTTCGCCCCAACGAGACGCTCTGGGGCATTGCCGAACGCTTGCGGGGCACCAGCCAGGTATCGCTGAACCAGATGATGCTGGCGATCTACCGGGCGAATCCGGAAGCCTTTGCCGGCAATATCAATCTGTTGCGGCGCGGTGCGATCCTGCGCGTGCCCGGCGGCAGCGACCTTGCCGGCATTTCCAGCCGGGACGCCGCCGTTGAGGTCCAGCGCCAGGACGAAGCCTGGCGGAACGCGGCTACGGGTGCGGGAGCGGGCGCGCCGTCCCGGCTGCAGCTCGTCCCCCCCACCGAAGAGGCTGCGGGCACCGGCGCGGGCACCGGCCAGGCTCCGGCCACGGCGGCGGACAAGGCCGCCCTCGAGCGCGAACTGGCCGAGAAGCAGCGCCTGCTCAGCCTGAGGGACAGCCAGCTCAAGGCGTTGCAGGACCGGGTCAGCCAGCTCGAAGGCGGCACACCTGCACCGACCACGGGCCAGCCGCCGGCGGAGGAGCCAGCCGTTCCCGAAACCGGCCCGGTGGCCGTCGAGCCGGAAGCGCCGGCAGTGGACACCGCAGCGGCTCCCGTCGCGGCCAACGAACCTGCCGTGCGGGAACGCAAGCCGGCCAGGCGGCCTGCCAGTGAACGTTCCAGCGGTGGTTTCCTCAGCACGTTGTCGGGCATCGTCTTCAACGTCTGGTTCCTCGTCGCGGCAGCGGCGGTATTGCTGGCCGGCCTTTTCTTCGTGTTTGCCCGCCGACGCATGGCGGCGGCGGACCAGGGCCCCGGCCGCTTCGGCAGCGACCTGCGCGGCGACCAGTCGACAAGTGCCGCCAGAACGCAGCCCCTGGTGCGCCGGGACGGTTACAGCGTCGAGGAGGGTGCCTCGGCCGACCGGACCCAGGTGTCGGCGACGCCGGGCCGCGCGGCGGCCCGGGATGCCGACGCGGAAACACCCCTCGAGCGCACCATCAGCACG
>CAZTGY010000123.1:0-7722 GCA_964613445.1 uncultured Chromatiaceae bacterium
ACCGGCGACGGCATCGCGATGGCCTGGCGGGCCGGCTGCCGGGTCGCCAACATGGAGTTCGTCCAGTTTCACCCCACGTGCCTGTTCCACCCGCTCGCCAAGTCCGAGCTGATCTCGGAGGCGGTGCGTGGCGAAGGCGGGGTATTGCGACTGCCCGACGGCCGCCGCTTCATGGACGCCCACGACCCGCGGGCCGAACTCGCGCCGCGTGACATCGTCGCCAGGGCCATCGACGCGGAGATGAAGCGCGGCGGCCTCGACTGCGTGTACCTGGACATCAGCCACAAGCCGGCGGCCGAGATCCTCGGGCACTTCCCCAACATCGCACAGCGCCTCAGGACCTTCGGCATCGACATCACCCGGGATCCGATTCCGGTGGTGCCGGCAGCGCACTACAGCTGCGGCGGGGTGATGACGGACCTCGATGCCGCGACCGACCTTCCCGGCCTCTACGCGGTCGGCGAATGCACCTGGACGGGGCTGCACGGGGCCAACCGGCTGGCGAGCAATTCACTGCTCGAATGCGTGGTGTTCGGCGCCGCCGCCAGCAGGCGGATCGTCGCGGAAATTGGCGCGGCGCCACCGCCAGCCACCAACCTCCTGCCCTGGGACGAAAGCCGGGTCACCGACCCCGACGAGCTGGTGATCGTGTCCCACAACTGGGACGAGCTCCGCCGCTTCATGTGGGACTACGTGGGCATCGTCAGGACCAACAAGCGGCTCGCCCGCGCGCGTCACCGGGTGGACCTGCTCCACGAGGAGATCGCGGAGTTCTACGGGAACTTCCGCGTGACGAACGACCTGATCGAGCTGCGCAACCTGGCGCTCGTGGCCGAGCTGACCATACTCTGCGCCCAGTCACGCCAGGAGAGCCGCGGCCTGCATTGCAACCGGGACTACCCGGAATCGCTCCCGGATCCGGAGGCCCGGGACACCATCCTCATTCCGGGCGCCGCTGCACGAAGGCCGGCTTGATCGCGGCAACGCTGGTAGTCCCGGCAAACTGCATGCTGCGCTGGAGCTCGGCGTCCAGGATGGCCAGCACCTTCGCCACCCCCTGGTCGCCGTAGGCGGCCAGGCCGAAAAGGTACGGACGGCCGACGCAGACCGCGTCGGCTCCCAGGGCCAGCGCCTTGAAGATGTCGGTGCCCCGGCGGATCCCGCCATCGATCAGGACCGGGATCCGGCCGCCCACTACCGCGACCACCTCGGGAAGGCACTCCAGCGTGCCCCGCCCGCTTTCCTCCTGGCGGCCACCGTGGTTGGACACGATCAGGCCGTCCACGCGGCGGCGCACCGCCAGTTCCGCATCCTCCCGCGTCACGATGCCCTTGAGGAGGATGGGCAGCCGCGTGTTGGCCTTCAGCCAGTCCACGCTCGCCCAGGTGAGGGCCGGATCGCCGATGCGCGGCGGCCCTGCGTAGCCCTCCAGGTTGCCCATCCGCGGCGGGCCCTTCCGCGTCGAGATGCGGCCGAACCAGCGCTCACCCTCCCGGTTGCCACGGGTGGGCGAATCCACGGTCACGGCGACGGCGAGGCAGCCAGCCGACTCCGCACGGGCCAGCAGGTGCCGCATCAGGCCCTGGTCCGGCGACGGGTAGAGCTGGAACCACAGGGGCGCCGTGCCGGCCGCCCGGACCTCGCCGACGCTGCTGCTGCTCGTCGTCGAGACGATCATCAGGTGGCCCCGCGCGGACGCACCGCGCATGGTGGCCGGCTCGCCCTCGACGTGAATGGTCTGCTGGGCGCCGGCGGGCGCGAGCAGTATGGGCGTGGGAAGGTCCTGCCCCAGGATGCGGACACCCGTGTCGACCTTGCTGACGTCCACGAGCCGGCGCACGCGCATCTGCCAGGCAGCGTAGGCGGCGCGATTGGCCTCCAGCGTGCGCTGGTCATCGGAGCCGTTGACGATGAAGTGCCAGGCCTCGGGATCCAGCTTCGCCTGCGCCACGCGCTGCATCTGGAAGACATCGAGCACTTCATCGAGGGAACCGGGGACGGCAAACTCGGGCCGCGCCAGGGCGCGAACCGGACCAAGAAGCCCGGGCGCCGCCAGCAGCGGCGACTGCAACAGGAACCTGAGCAGGCGACGGCGCGCCGCCTCGCCCGCAGGGACACTCCCCGGATTGCTCATGGCCCCGACGCTAATGGAACCGCGCGCGGCCGTCCACCGCGGCAGGACGGAGGCGGCGGCGATGGACATAAACCGGGACACGTCCCCGCAGGGGGTCCGGGAATCGGGTTATCCTTCTGCCGTTTAGGGCCGTTTGGCGGCCGGCGCCTGTGCCGGCCCCGGGAGCTTGCAAGGCATGGCGGTGCGACGGTCGGATCTGGAGCGGGGCGACGAGGAGCTCCGGGAATGGGTGGAGTCCATCGAGTCCGTGCTGCGGACCGAGGGACCGGAGCGGGCGAAGGCCCTGTTCCGCGCCGTCCGCGACTACCTGACGGACGCCCACGTGATCGTCGAGGACGCCACCCTCAACACGCCCTACCGCAACACCATTCCGCTGGAACAGCAGCCCGCCTACCCCGGCAACATCGAGCTCGAGCAGCGCATCGAGAACATCAACCGCTGGAACGCGATGGCGATGGTCCTCCGCGGTTACGACAGCGGCACCGGCGTTGGCGGCCACATCGGCACCTACGCCTCGGGCGCCACGATGCTGGAGGTCGGCCTGAACCACTTCTTCCGGAACCAGGGGCCGGACTACGGCGGCGACCTCGTCAGCATCCAGGCCCACTGCTCGCCAGGCATCTATGCCCGGGCCTTCCTCGAGGGCCGGCTCGCCGTGGAACAACTGCAGAATTTCCGGCGGGAACTGCAGCCGGGGGGAGGCCTGTCGTCCTACCCCCACCCCCGCAACATGCCCTCCTTCTGGCCATCGCCCTGCGCGTCCATGGGCCTGTCCACGCCCAGCTGCATCTACCAGGCCCGTTTTGCCAAGTACCTGGAAAGCCGCGGCCTGAAACCGCGGAACGGCGGCAAGGTCTGGAATTTCATCGGTGACGGCGAGTCCGACGAGCCGGAGGTGCTGGGCACGATCAACATCGCCGCCCGGGAACAGCTGGACAACCTGATCCTCGTCGCCAACTGCAACCTCCAGCGGCTCGACGGCCCGGTCCGGGGCAACGGCAAGATCATCCAGGAGCTCGAGCGCAGCTTCCGCGGCGCCGGCTGGAACGTCATCAAGGTCATCTGGAGCGGCGAGTGGGACACGCTGTTCGCCATCGACCACGAAGGCGTGCTCCAGGCCCGCATGGAGCGGGCGGTGGACGGCGACTACCAGATGTATTCGGTGTCCAGCGGGCCCGAGGTCCGCGCCCACTGGAACGGCAACGATCCGCGGCTGGCCGACATCATGCGCCACCTTTCCGACGAGGAAATCCGCGGCATCAAGCGCGGCGGGCACGACCAGCGCAAGATCTTCGCCGCGTTCGAGCGGGCCATGCAGGGCAACGGGCGGCCGACGGCCATCCTCATCAAGACCATCAAGGGCTACGGCATGCAGGGCTACGAAGGCTCCAATGTCGTGCACCAGAAGAAGAACCTGAGCGTCGAGGAACGCCTGGACACCGCTCGCCGGCTGGGCATTCCGCTGTCCGACGAGGCCATTGCCCGCGCGGACTTCTACCGCCCGCCGGACGACAGCGAGGAAATCCGCTACCTGCTGGAACGCCGGGGAGCACTGGGGGGCAGCTGGCCCCGCCGCGCGGTGCACTGTCCTTCCCTCAAGGCCCCGGACCTGGCCCTCTTCCAGGAGCAGACCGCGGGTTCCGGCGACCGCACGCTCTCGACCACGATGGCCTTCGTCCGCATGCTCTCAAAGCTGATGGACGATCCCGGGCTCGGACGCTACGTCGTCCCCATCGTGCCCGACGAGGCCAGGACCTTCGGCATGGAGGCCCTGTTCCGCAAGGCCGGCATCTACTCCTCGGAAGGCCAGAAGTACCGGCCGGTGGACAGCTCCACGCTCATGCCCTACCGGGAAGCGACGGACGGCCAGATCCTGCAGGAGGGCATCTGCGAGGCCGGCGCCATGGCGTCGTTCATGGCTGCCGGCACCGCCTATGCGGTCCACGGGGTGCCGACGATCCCGTTCTACGTCTTCTACTCGATCTTCGGCTTCCAGCGCGTCGGCGACATGATCTGGAGCTGCGGCGACATGCTGTCGCGGGGCTTCCTGCTGGGCGGGACGTCGGGCCGGACCACGCTGAACGGCGAGGGCCTGCAGCACCAGGACGGCCATTCCCAGGTGATCGCGAGCACGGTGCCGAGCCTGCTGAGCTATGACCCCGCGTTTGCCTATGAGCTGGCGGTGATCGTCCGGGAAGGCATCCGGCGGATGTACGAGCTGCAGGAGAACGTCTTCTACTACGTCACGATCCACAACGAGAACTACGCCATGCCGCCGATGGGCGACGCCCCGGCCGAGGGCATCATCCGCGGGATGTACCGGTTCTCCCCCGGCCAGGCGCCCGCGAAGCCGGGGCGCAAGGCCCACCTGTTCGGCAGCGGCGCCGTCATGACCGAAGTGCTGCGTGCCCAGGCACTCCTCCAGGAGTTCGGGGTCTCCGCCGACGTCTGGAGCGTCACGAGCTACAACGAGCTGTGCCGGGAGGCACTGCGGGTGGAACGGACCGGTCTCCTGGCCGGTCACCCGGCTGGCGCGGCGGCGCCGGCGCTGCCCTGGGTCCAGCAACTGCTGGCGAAGGAGACGGGGGTCTTCGTCGCGGCCAGCGACTACATGAAGGCCCTGCCCCTCAGCATCTCCCGCTGGGTACCCGGGCCCTACGTCGTGCTGGGAACGGATGGCTATGGCCTGAGCGAGTCGCGGCCGGACCTGCGCAACTGGTTCGAGGTGAGCGCGGAGTACGTGGCCTGGGCCGCCCTGGCGGCCCTCGGTGACAAGGGCGTGGTCAGCCCCGGCGAAATGGCGGCGGCGGCCCAGTCGCTGGGGATCAGTTCGGGAAAGCCGGACCCGGCCTACGCCGGGCCGGCTGGTCAAACGAGTCGCTAGGCCGCCCGACGGCGGAGCGCGGCGAGCAGGCCAGCGGCGGAGCCGAAGAGCCACACGGCGGCGGGCACCGGGACCACCGTCTGCTGGACGAAGCCGGACAGCCCCACGTTGCTCCGGGCGCTCAACGAGAAGGCCACGGTCACGCTCATCAGGTCGTAGGCGGCATTGCCGGTGAGTAGGCTGGCAGCCGTGTAGACGGGGGAATTCTGGGTCTGCGGTCCCCCGAGGAAGAAGAAGGTATTGCCGACATCGACTCCCTTGTTGAGCGGCGAGAGGCCACCCACGCTCGTGTCCACTTCCTGGGCGATCACGGTCTTGCCGAACAACGGCGCGATCTGGGCACCCGCGGCGGTTTGTGACGTCAGGCTGTAGGACACCGAAGAATCGGCCGCGAGGGGACCCGACAGCGCGATGGGCAGGTAGAACGTGTAGGAGAAGGTGCCGCCGGTCACGCCCGTGCCCGCCGACGCGTTGAAGCCGAGGATGGGGTCCGCGTTGCCCCAGATGCCGCCCACTTGCGCCAGCTCGCCGTTGAGCCCCACGACGGTAACGGCTTCCGTGATGGTCAGGTCGCCGGTCTTCGCATCGATGGTGTAGAAGCCCGAGCCGGACTGCATCTGGTCACCCTCGCCGACCGAGACGGTGAAGCCGCAGCGGGGGTCGTTGGCGGTGCAGCTGGGCAGATTGATGGCGTCTGCCTGGGCTGCCACGGGCAGCGCCATGATCAACGTCGCCAGTATTGCAAGCAATCGTGAGTTGGCCATCGCGCTAATCCCCCAGAGAGCGGCTATTGAGACCGCTTGTCATTCATTGTTACGGCATTGACCCGAGGGTCCTGCCCCACCCCGTGTGACCTAATCTAGGCCTGTCATCCGCCGAAAGCAACGGCGGCCAGAGGCCGGAAGGAAACCGCCCAAGTGCCTGCCACGCCGAGGAAATGCAGTGGACATAATACCGGCCCGTCGTCCGCCCCTGGCACCATCAGGAGGCGGTCAACGCCGCTTGCCCATCAGCCACTTGGCCGAGGCCCTTAAGGTGAGGTGTGATCCCGGGTGCCTCAGGTATTCTTCCCCGCCATGATCCCTGCCCATGCCCCCCGCCCCCGTCGTTCCCTGCTCTACGTCCCCGGCAGCAATGCCCGGGCACTCGACAAGGCCGCCAGCCTGCCCGCGGATGGCCTGATCCTGGACCTCGAGGATGCCGTCCTGCCGGCCGTCAAGCACGCGGCCCGGGCAGCCGTGCTGGCCGCCGTGGCCGGCCGGCGCTTTGGACGCCGGGAGGTGATCATCCGCATCAACGGCCTGGACACCGAATGGGGGCCGGGGGACCTCCGGGCGGCGGCGGCCGGCCCGGTGGACTGCATCCTGCTGCCCAAGGTCGACGGGCCCGCAACGCTGATGGCGGCGGCCCGCGTCCTCGACGAGCTGGCCGCCCCTCCCGGACTGCAGCTCTGGGCCATGGCCGAAACCCCGCGGGCCGTGCTCGATATCGATGCCATCGCCCGCTGCACCCCGCGCCTCGGTGCGATCGTCGCGGGCACGGCCGATCTGGGCACGGCGCTCCGCGTGCCTGATCAGCCGGGGCGCGCAGGACTGGTCCCCGCCCTCGCCCATTGCGTGCTGGCGGCTCGCGCCGCCGGTGTTGATATACTTGACGGCGTTTACACACACCTCGCCGATCCGGCTGGATTCAGGGCGGAGTGCGTCCAGGGCAGGCAACTCGGCTTCGACGGCAAGACGCTGATCCACCCCGGCCAGGTCGCCGACTGCAACGAGGTCTTCGGGGTCTCCGACGCCGAGGCGGCCACCGCCGCTGAACTCATTGCCGCGTGGGAATCCGCTGCCGCGACGGGGGCCGGTGTGGCGGTCCACGCGGGCAGGCTGGTGGAGCGACTGCACGTCGACGATGCGAGGCGGCGGCTGTCCCTGCACCGGGCAATCCGGCATCTCGAGCTCCCGGTTCAGCCGGCTTAGGTACTTGGAATGGCAGATTTCAGCAAACAGACCCGGGCCGACTGGGAAAAGCTCGCCGCCCGGGAGATCAAGGCGCAGGGCGCCGACACCCTGGTGTGGCACACGCCGGAGGGCATTCCCGTCAAGGCGCTGTACACGGCCGGGGATCTTGCCGGCCTCGGCCATCTGGACACGCTGCCAGGCTTTGCGCCCTTCGTGCGCGGACCGCGCGCGACCATGTATGCGGGACGTCCGTGGACGGTCCGCCAGTACGCCGGCTTCTCCACGGCCGAGGAGTCCAACACCTTCTATCGCAGGAACCTGGCGGCGGGCCAGACGGGCCTGTCGGTGGCCTTCGACCTCCCCACGCACCGGGGCTATGACTCGGACCACCCGCGCGTCGTCGGCGACGTCGGCAAGGCCGGGGTTGCCATCGACTCCGTGGAGGACATGAAGATCCTGTTCGCCGGAATCCCGCTCGACAGGATGTCGGTGTCCATGACGATGAACGGCGCCGTGCTGCCCGTGATGGCCATGTACATCGTCGCCGCCGAGGAGCAGGGCGTCCCGGCGGCGAAGCTGGCCGGCACCCTGCAGAACGACATCCTCAAGGAGTTCATGGTCCGGAACACCTATATATACCCCCCGGCGCCCTCCATGCGGATCGTGGCGGACATCATCGGCTACACGGCGCGGCACATGCCGAAGTTCAACTCGATCTCCATCTCCGGCTACCACATGCAGGAGGCCGG
>CAZTGY010000124.1:0-7652 GCA_964613445.1 uncultured Chromatiaceae bacterium
CACTGCCCGCCCGCCGGGGCGCCGAACACCGTAATGTTGTCGCTGGTGAAGAAGTGCGTGGCGATGATCTCCGGGACGCCGTCCGCATCCAGGTCGGACAGCGCCATGTTCACTTCGGGCCCGCCGGTTTCCGTGGGCAGGCCGACGAGCACCCGGACCTCCCACGGCACGTCGGGCCGGAGCGCCGCGCCGGGATTCCGGAACCACACCAGCTCGCCGACCGGCGGGCACTGGTACAGGAAGGGCATCAGGTTGGCGCGCGCGGTGATGAGATCCTTCAGGCCGTCGCCGTCCATGTCGTGGAACAGGGCCTGGTGATAGAACCAGCGGTCGTTGCGGATCTTTCCGGCCGCCTTGCCCGCGGAGCAGTCCGGCGTGCCGGTGCCGGCCTCGACCACCACGTATTCGGTGCGCTGCGGATCGTCCACGTTCACCAGCGTGATGCGTCCCGGCTTCGGCGTGGCGAGGAAGCCGCCCGGGACCACCACGGCTTCGAAGGGCACGACGCCCCCGGGCACGCGGCCCGACTCGTTGGGCCAGACGTGGCGAAAGGGCTCGCCGGCCCGGTCGGTGAGTATCTCGACCTCCCGGCGCGCGTCGAAGGTGCCCGCATTCACGGCCGGCAGGTCCGGGACCCAGGCGGTAAGGTCCCGCTCGAAGGCGCGGGTCACCGTCTCCCCGGTGGCATCCTTCTCGACGTTGAAGAAGCTCGACATGAGCAGGGCATCACGGGTTTCCCCGTCCCTGCCGGTCGGGAACGCAGCCACCTGCAGGAAGGCGGGATTGAAGGGGAGGTTGATCACGCCCTTGGCATAGAGAGGCACGCAGGCGGCCTGGCCACCGGCCGCGGAGCCAGCCGCCAGGCCGAGGGCCAGCGCGGCCGTCAGGCTGGCAAGCCGGACGTGGCCGGGACGAAGGTGGCCGGGATAGCGGCAGGCAGAACCAGGCAGCACAGGCGTTCTCCGGGCGGCAGGGCCAGCGGTCAGTCTAGTGCGACCCGGACCGGTTCGAACGGCCCCAGTTCGCGTGCCGCCAGTGCGCGGACGCGCTGGTCGATTTCCCCGGGTGCCAGGCCCTCCCAGTCCGCGGCGGCCGAGTGGGCTGCCGCCATGAAAGCCGCCACTTCCGGCTGGAACCGGAGCACGCCGAGCGGGGAGAAATCCAGGACATTCCCGAGCTTCTGGTCGGGCGTGAAGCGCCGGTGGAGCTCCGCCTTGGCGGCAAAGTAGGCGGCGACCTGGGCGGGCGTATCCCCCCGGCTGAACAGGCCCACCCGGCTGGAAGCGGCGATCAGGCCGGCCGGCAGGATCATGTCCGGCGTGGTGATCTCAAGCCAGTCCAGGATGAGGGCCACCGAGGCATTGGGATTCATCGGCGACGTCCGGGGCGGCGCGACGCCGCCGGCCGCCAGGGCCAGGGCGGTGAACTCCGAGCAGTAGACCCGCGAGGGATCGGTGCGGTCGAAGAAGGCATCGAAGGGCAGCTGCCCGACGAGGCTGGCCTGCGCAAAACGGCCCATCTCGTCCGGGTCCGCACCGGGCGGTGGGTCGTAGAGGGCAACGAAGCGGTTCCGCGTGAGGAAAGTCCCGAGTTCGATGCGGCGCGTGCCTCCCGTGATGCGGCTCGTGAGGGGCTGGTTGGTCAGGGACAACTGCACATGGCCGTTGGCCTCGTAGACCTGGGGGATGCCCCGCTCGATGACGATGATCCCCGTGTGGACGAAGGGATGGTTCTCGGCCACCAGCAGTGACAGGAACATGCTGTTGGGCGAGCCCTGTTCGCTGACCACGATCTGGCCCGTGCGCACCGGGATGCCGGCGAGCAGGACGGCACCGTCGCCGGCCTTGCCCTCGACCTGCCAGGTGCGGAACGATTCCGGGCCCAGGCTCGCGCAGCCGCCCAGCAGCAGGGCGGCGGCGAGGAGCCCGCTACGGGGTGCGCGGCCCGGCATTGGTCGCCGCCTGCGGGGGCCGCGTGTCCGGGCGGAAATGGTTGCGGCCGGGCGGGTCGGACTGCCGGACGACCGCCGCCACCTCGGGCGGCAGGTGGAGGCAGCCGCCGAGCGTCAGCAGGATGAAGGTCGCCAGGGACAGGGTGCGCACGGGTGAAATCCTAGCCTGTGGCCGGGGCGAAGAAAAAGCGCCCCGCACGAGGCGGGGCGCTTGCAGTCACGTCACCGTTCCGGCCTCCGCGGGGAGGCCGGACCTGTGCCTTACTTGGAGACGTCGCCCAGGAACGACCAACGCACGTCGAAACGGATCGAGTCGCCGGAGACGTAGTAGGAGGCGCCGCCGGGACCACCGTTCAGGGCAACGGTCAGGCCCGTGGACAGCTGCGGCATCCAGTTGTAGCGGCCGCCGACTTCCAGCGTCGTGTCGTTGTAGTCGGTGCTGTCGCCGGAGAAGAAGCTGCCTTCCGTGTCGCCGTTGACGTACCAGACCTGCGACATCACCTCGGCCTTGTCGGTGATCGAGTGCCGCAGGCCGAGGCCCACGCCGAAGCCGTCGTTGCCGCCGCTGGTGCCTTCGGGGCCGTCCAGGTCGTAGTCGAAGTAGGTGACGTCGCCGACCAGCTGGGTGTCCGGCGTCAGCTGCGGGTGGGCACCCGCGATCAGCTGGTAGCCGTCGAAGTCGACGTCGCCAAAGGTGCCCTGCTCGGAAGTGCCGTCCCTGTACGCCAGGGAGGCGTGGAACATGGACGAAAAGCCGATGCTGGCCTTGATGTCACCGGCATCCGTCTCGAAGTTGTCCTCGCCGTCGGCCATCGAATAGCCGAGCTCGCCGTAGGTCCACGGCAGGTCGCCGGCCTGTGCCGCCGCGCCGCCCAGCAGGGCCGCCGCGGAAAGAAGTGCAATCCCCATACCCTTGGTCTTCATTAGTAGTCTCCTTGCTTTGTGTCGCGACAATATCGTCAGTGGAACCGTGGTGGTCATTGCGCACGGGCCACCGCGGACGCGTAGTTTAGTCACAACGGAGACAGGATTCCTGCCTAAATTCAGGTTGAAGGCCGCGTAAATCAACGGTTCCTGCCCCGGCGGGTTGTTGCCCAAGGGCAACGACCCAATGCGAGCTCAAGGAGTTGAGCTTTATATGGGGTTATTCGCCCCATTTACGCGGGGTGGCTGACCCCGGGGGACCCCATCAGCATCGCCCGGTGCCACCGGCGAAAGGCGACAGCCGGTGCGTCGGTGGCGACGGAAATCTCCGCCGCGTCGTCAACCGGCCCGGTCTGGGACTCCACCACCACGCGATCCTCGTCCAGGATCGTGTGGTCCACCGTCGCCGCCCGGGCCGTGAAGGCCGCGGGATCGGCCCCGACAGGCAGGCGCCGGACGGTCATGACCCGCGTGGCCGTTGCCGACAGCGGTATCGAGAACACGTGCAGCTTCCCCTCGCCGCTGCCACCGAAGTGCAGCACCGACAGGTTCGGCCGGTACCAGTCCACCCGGAAGCCCTGCCGCCGGTTGCTGAAGTAGTTGAGTGTCCGGAAGCCCCAGGATTCCTCCTGCACCTCGACCGTGGCGATGGCGCCGCCTTCGGCGTAGTCGTGGGTCCAGGCACCGATCGTGTCCCGGTGCAGGTAGGACGGGTGCGCGAAGTCGATGAAATTCTCCACGGCCCGGGTCCAGTGGGCGGCCCAGTGCTGGCAATAGGTGCCGAACTGGCGGGGCGGCCCCTGCAGCGAGGCCGGCAGCTCGGGCGGGGACGGAGTCCCGGCCTGCAACGCGTCGGTGTAGATCCACAGTGCCCCGGCGAGTTCCATCGCGGGCACCGCCGTGCCCCTGATGGAGCCGATGGCTTTGGGCGTCAGCTCGTTCAGCGGCACGCGGGTGCAGGCGCCGTCGCCCCGGAAGCGCCAGCCGTGATATCGGCACTGCAGGCTGCCGTCCTCCGTCACCGTGCCGAGTGACAGGGCGGCACCGCGGTGGGGGCATCGGTCCAGCAGCGCATGCCACTGGCCGTCCCGGCCCTGGAAGACCGCCAGCTTCTCGCCGGCGATCGCCACGGCCTGGGGGTTCCGCGTGAGTTCGACCAGCGGCAGGACCGGGGTCCATTGCCGCTGCAGCAGCGGAAACAGCGGCGCGTTGCTCAGCCGGCGGCCTTCACGGCGCTCTTCACCGCACTGAGGGGCGTGCTGCCAGTTTCCACGGGCGATGGTGGCACCAGCGGCACCGACTCGAGCACCCAGCCCCGGGTCTCCCGCCGGGCGGGGGACGGAATGGCAAACACCATGTCGCCGCGCGCCTCGGCCTGGCGCATGGCCTCAGTGTCGATACGCCAGCCCCGGCGGGTCCACTCGTCGAGGCTGTCCCGGTACAGGTAGATCACCTTGTCGGCGGGCATGAGCAGTTCCCGGGCGCGGGAGGGCGGGGTCTTCACCGGCTTCAGCTTCTCGATCACCACGCGATCCTGCTCGGCGATGGCGAAGTTGCGCTTGTTGACGATCCTGTCCACCCAGGTGGGCAGCAGCACGTTCCGCAGGCAGACCAGGAAGATCCTCGTGTGGTACTCGTCGATGGGCGTCTCGAAGATGTACTGGTGGATCCAGCGGGTTGGCGTCAGGTGGATCTTCGTCCACATGTTGCTGGGGCCCACGTGGCCCGAGCCGGCCTCCAGGTCGCCGTCGTAGTTGCGCGCCCAGCGCATGACGGGGTTCCTGATCGGGGGCGCCTGGAAATTCAGCATGAAGCCGAATCCCCAGGGCGTGCTCTCGATGACCGGGTCGCCGACCTTGTAGTCCTCCTTCTCGCCCGAGTAGCCGTGGGTCGGGTGCACGAACTCGTTGTGCGCCGGGTCCAGGCCGTTCTCGATGTTGCGCTCGTAGTTGGACTCCCAGGCGTAGTCCACGATCGTGTGGCGCCAGCCCGGCTGGCCGTACTCGGGAACCTCGAGGATCGGCGGCCGCTCGGCAGCCGGCAGGTCGCCCAGGAAGACGTGGATAAGGCCGTAGCGCTCTTCGACAGGGTACGAGTCGATGCGGCCCCGTTGGGGCACCCGGTTCTCGCTGCCGGGGCCGAGGGACGGGATCTTGCGGACGTGCCCGTCGCCGTTGAAGTGCCAGCCGTGGTAGGGGCAGGTGACGCAGTCGCCCTTCACCTTGCCCTCGGAGAGCGAGGCGCCCCGGTGGATGCAGGTGTCGCTGAGCGCGTGGGCCTGGCCCTGGCTGTCGCGGAACAGGACGATGTCGTGCCCGAGCATGCGCACCTTCTTCGGCGCGGTGCTCAGGTTGTGGCTCCAGTCGGCGGCGTACCAGAAGTTGATGTACATGGCGGGCTTTCCGTGGTGACGAGGACGGTTTCGCCCTTTCCGCGGCCCCGGATTCACTGTAGGAGCGGCTTCAGCCGCGACCCGGGTGCCAGGAGGCGCCCCCCGCAGGAAAACTCAGCGCAGGAACGGCTGGGCGATGCCCAGCCCGACCGTGATGCCGCCGCCACCGAAAATGACCAACTCGTACCAGCGAGCCTTCCTGATGGTCAGCAGCGCTTCCGCCGTGGCCTGCTGGGCGGCTGCCTGGGCCTGATGGGCCTGGGCCAGCTTCAGCTCGATGTCGATAAGCTGTTCGACGTTCACGAGGGAAATATAGCACCGGGGTTCCGCGGTCGCGCAGCGCAAACCTTGGCAAATTGGCGACAATTTCGGAGTCGCGGCTGAAGCCGCTCCTACGGGCGTTAGGCGCGGTCCTTCATTTCCTCCAGTTCCAGCCACCGGGCCGTGACCTGCTCGTGCTCCTGCTGCTTGGCGCGCAGCGCGTCGAGAATGGGCACCGTCTCGTGCCAGGCCTTGTCATAGAAGCCCTTCGCGGCGGTCTGGCGCTCCAGCGCCTTGATCTCGGCCTCCAGGGCCTCGATCCGTGGCGGCAGCGAGTCCAGCTCCCGCTGGTCCTTGTAGCTCAGCCGGCGGGCCTGGCGGGCGGCCTGCTTGCGCTTTTCCGAGGCCGTCACGGGCGGCTCGATCCCCTTTTGGGCATGGGGGTTGTCGGTCTCCGCCAGCGGACGGCCCTGGCGCAGCCAGTCGGTGTACCCGCCCACGTAGCGCTCGATGTGGCCATTGGGCTCGAAGGCAAAGACGCTGCTGACGACGGAGTCCAGGAACATCCGGTCGTGGCTGACGACGATCAGGGTGCCCTGGTATTCGTCGAGCCGGTCTTCGAGCACCTCCAGGGTTTCGACGTCCAGGTCGTTGGTGGGCTCGTCCAGGATCAGGAAGTTGGACGGCTTGGTGAAGAGGCGCGCCAGGATCACCCGGTTGCGCTCGCCGCCGGACAGTGACTTCACGGGCGTCATCGCCCGCTTGGCGCTGAAGAGGAAGCCGCGGAGGTAGCCGATCACGTGCCGGTCGTGGCCGTTGATCTTCACGTAGTCGCTGCCGTTGCCCACGATGTAGGCCACGCTCTTCTCCGGGTCCAGGGTTTCCCGAAGCTGGCCGAAGTAGCCGATTTCCAGCGCCGTGCCCTGCTTGATCGTGCCTTCCCGGGGCGCGAGTTCGCCGAGCAGGAGTCGCAGCAGTGTGCTCTTGCCCACGCCGTTGTTGCCCAGCAGGCCAATCCGGTCACCGCGCATGATCCTGCAGGAGAAGTCCTTGATCAGTTCCTCGCCGCGGTAGCCGTGGGTGACGTGCTTGGCCTCGATGACCTTGCGGCCGGACTGCTCCGCGGTCTCGATGGAGATCTGCGCCCGGTTCAGCCGCGTCAGGCGGGAGGCGTACTCTTCGCGCAGGGCTTCCAGCCGCCGTACCCGGTTCTGGTTCCGGTGCCGCCGCGCCTTGACGCCCTGGCGGATCCAGATTTCCTCCTCGTCCAGCTTCTTGTCGAAGAGCTTGTTGGCCGTCTCCTCGTCCTCGAGCATCTTCTCCTTGCGCGCCAGGTACTCGTCGTAGCTGCCGGGGAAGCTGAGCAGCCGGCCCCGGTCGAGCTCGCAGATGCGGGTGGCGAGCTTGTCCAGGAAGGCCCGGTCGTGGGTGATGAACAGCACGGCGCCCTGCCAGGAGCGGATGCGGTTCTCGAGCCACTGGATGGTGACGATGTCCAGGTGGTTGGTGGGCTCGTCAAGGAGCAGCAGGTCGGGCTTGCTGATCAGCGCCTTGGCGAGGCCCACGCGCCGGCGCCAGCCGCCGGACAGCTCGCCGATGGGCTGGTCGGGCGGCAGCATCATCTCGGTCATCATCAGCTCGACCCGCTGGTCGATGCGCCAGCCGTCCAGCTCGTCGATGCGGTGCTGCAGGTCATCGAGGCGCTTCAGGCCCGCCTTGTCGAGCTGCCGGTGCGCGAGCTGCTCGTACTCGTTCACGAGGGCCCGGACGTCCGCCAGGCCGTCGGCCACGACCTCACGCACGGTGGCGTCCAGCGTCTCCGGCAATTCCTGCTCGAGGGTGCTCATCACCAGCCCGTTGCGGTACTGGATGAGGCCGCTGTCGGGCTGGACGATGCCGGTGATCAGGCGGAACAGTGACGTCTTGCCGGTGCCGTTGCGGCCGATGAGGCACACGCGCTCCCCCGGGTCGATCTCGAAATCGACGTGGACGAGCAGCTTCTGCTCGCCGTAGGCAAGCGAAACATCATCGAGGCGGACCAGGGACATGCTGGGCGGGAGTGGCTTCCGGAAACGAGCCGCGCATTATACTGGCCGCCGACGCACCGGGTTTGGGATCTGGGGA
>CAZTGY010000125.1:0-7644 GCA_964613445.1 uncultured Chromatiaceae bacterium
GCGGCAGCTGGGGCGCGCAACCGTCGTCGACGAAGGGCTGGAAGCTGAGCCAGACGCCCTTCGCGGCGATGAGCCGGGCACTCTCGTCATCCATCAAGTGGCCATGTTCAATGACCTTGACGCCCGCGGCGATGGCGCGCTGGATGGCCTGCGGCGTGTAGGCATGCACGCCGACGTAGGTGCCCCAGTTGCCGGCCGCCTCCACGGCGGCGCGCAGCTCTTCCTCCGTGAATGTGGACGCGTCCAGGGGGCTGTGCGGCGAGGCCACGCCCCCGCCGGCGGTGAGCTTGATCTGCGACGCGCCCAACAGCAACTGTTCCCTCGTGCGCAGCCGGACCTCATCGGGCGAATCGGCCAGCTGGCTGGCATTGAGCGCGCCGGCGATCGGCGGTGGCGCCCCTATCCGGCGCGGCAGCTCGTTGGGGCCACGGAAGTCGCCGTGCCCGCCGGTTATGGTGATCATCGCGCCCGACGGATAGATGCGCGGGCCGGGTACCCGGCCCTCGTCGATGGCACGCTTGAGCGCGAAGGATGGGCCGCCCATGTCCCGCACCGTGGTAAAGCCGCGCATCAGCGTCGCTCTTGCCTCGTTCGCGGCCAACAGCGTGATGTAGCCAAGGTCGCCTTCGAGCAGCAGGCCCATCGACGGCGCGGCGAACATGGTGTGCCAGTGGTTGTCGATCAGGCCGGGCATCAGCGTGCGGCCCTGGCCGTCGATGACGATGGCGCCTTCCGGCGGCGTGATCGGCGCCACCGACACGCGCTCGATGCTCTCGCCGCGCACCAGTACCTGGCTGGGTCCGGAGAGTCTGCCGCTGGTGCCGTCAAAGATGCGGACGTTCCGCAGCAGCGTCGCAGGAACTGCCGGGGCAGCAGTTTGCGCCTGGGTTTGCGCATGCGTGGCGCCGCACAGCGCAAGCAATGGGCCGGCCAGCCGGGCGGTACGCCAGTATGACGTCTTCATGGGAATCTCCGGTCGCGCCTCAAGGCGCTCCTACTTCGCTTCGCCGGTCGCGGGGAAGACCCGGTAGCGGACCCCGGCCGCCGCCAGCTCGAGCATAAGGCCACCCCGGGGCAGGTTGAAGATGGCAACGTCACTGCTGAAACCGGCATCGGCGGACCCGCCGGCGGTGAGGGCGGCGGCGGAAGCCCGCCCGGTGAACTCCAGCCGGCCCTGGATGGGGCCCAGGTTGCCCTGGCTGGTGAGGTGGTCGGCCGCCTCGCAGGTGCGGAAGAAGATGAACTGGCTTTCGGTCTGGCCGCCGACCTGGGGCCCGAGGGTAATCGCGGACTGGGAGATCCTGGCCGTCATCCGGTCGCCGGCAATCATCACGCCTTGCCCCCAGGCGAAGCCCGCCCCGATGCCGAAGCGCCGCACCGCCGGGAAGACCGCCACGGCGCACGCTCCGTCGAAATAGGGTTGCAGGGCCGGGTGGCCGGCGCGGGCGTCGGTCATCAGGCGAGCCGCCTCCACCTCGAGAGGCTCATCCGGATCCGGCACCCAGGCCGCGATGGCCGTCCGGGTGCCGAGCAACGCCAGGAGAGAGAGAGCCAGGTATCTCAATGCAGGCACTCCAGGTGGAGGGTCAGCCAGTCCGATCCGCCGGAAACCTCGCCAAGGATATCGGAGGAACCGAAGATACCCGACCGGTGCACCACGGTGATGCCGGTGAAGCAGTTGCGCACGGCCTTGGCCTTGGTAAGGCGCGCGAGCGGGACGTCCGCCATGAATTCCAGGTAGTTCAGGAAGTGCGAGGTGTTGCGGTCCCGCTCCGCCTGCTTGATCTGCTCCACGGCGGGCACCGACTCGGCATAGGACGCGCCAAAGCCGATGCCATAGCGGAAGGCCAGCTCATCGGACCACGGCAGGTAGCCCTTGCCGATTGCCATGATGTAACCGGTGTAGTTCCAGAAGTCGTCCTGGTAATCGTGCTCGAAATGGCGAAACAGCGCGAGCTTCCCGTAGAAGTCAACGCGCGGCCCGCCCATCAGGAGCTTGCCCACCGTGAGGCCTGCAATGTCGGTGTTCGCCTTGTCGCTGCGCTCCCACTTGCCGACCATCAGGTAGGGAAAGATGTTCTCCTTGGCCGCGTATCCCGCGTTCAGCCTCCAGGACCACTCGCCGGCCCGTTCCGTCGGTACCCTGGGCGAACGCCTCGTCGGGCCGAACAGGTAGCCCGCGCCAACGAAGGCCGTCGCCACCAGGTCTTCCTCGACCAGCGGGCTGTTCCGGATGGTGCTGTCGAAGGCTTCGAAGCTGCCATTGCCGAAGACGAACACGTGATCGGTGAGCTGGTACCAGGCATTGACGCCGTAGGCGAAATTCGTCGCATTGCCGGGCGTGTAAGCCGGCCGTCCCGGCGCGGCGTCCTCGGCGGACACGCCGTAGTAGTAGCCCGTCAGGTCGTCGTCCTGGAAAGCCAAGGACACGAACGGCGAGAACATCCAGTTGCCCACGTCCCAGCGGTAGCGGTAGCTGAGGTTCACTTCCTCGCCGTTGTGGCGGTCAAGCATGTCCGTCACCCAGTCGGCCTGGAACTCGCCCCAGTTCCCGCGCAGCTCCACTGAGAGGCCGCCGTCGATCGTCTGCCGGCGATCCTCCAGGCCCTCAAAGAACTCGCTGCTGTCAGCGTCCAGGCGCGTGAACCGGTAGCGGGCAAGCGCCTGCACGCTGATCGTGTCGTTCCGGAAGAGGTGCGCGCCGAACTCCGTACCGTGGGCGTACAGCCAGCGCCCTTCGTAGAGATAGAGCGGGACGAGGTCCACGTCCACCTCGTCGCCAATGAACTGCTCGCTTGACAGCCGGAGGCCGCCACCGAGCGCCGGCGTCCCCTCTGGAGCGTCGATGATCGGTATCCGGTCAACATCGCTGGCAGCGGCGGGGGCGGCCAGTGCCAGCGTGGCGATGGCGAGCAGGGAAAACCGGGCGACACAGGCTCGCCGGCAGGGCAAGGGCTCGGGAAATCCTGGCGTGTCGGCGTTCATGTGTTCAGTGGCCGGGTCCGGATTATGACAATACCCGATTCGCAGGCTGGTCAGCCCTGGTGATTTCGTTGGTGAGGCGTCAATCCGGCAAGTAGCCTCGGCCACGGAGTCCAAACAACGATGGGGGATACATGAACAAGGCACTTCTGGCGGGCTGCGTCCTGGCCTTGGCCGCGACCGGCGCTAATGCGACTATCGTTACCTATAACTACACGGGCGGGTACCACAACGAAGGCTGGGTCACCGGCGGTTCCAACGGCGCTTCGGTCAACTTCGTGTATGGCGACGGCGGGAACTACGGCCAGGCGGCACAGAACCGGTGCGTCGATGGACTGAGCGTGACGTGTGCCTCCCGCAGCGGGATCACCATTGCGGCTGCTCCACCGAATCCCGGTTACACCGGCCCGGCGGTGGTCGTGAACGGCACCAACGGCACCTACCAGACGAACGTGGGGGGCGGGACTCCGGCCGCGCAGTACGCCGGCTCGCTCAGCTATGACGACTCCCTCACCTTCAGCTACACGGACCTCGTCACCAACCTGACGGAGACCTGGTACGTCGTCACCGGCGGCACCCTGGCCTGGACCGGCACCACGGGCTTCGAAGTGCTGGTCAACCCGAGCAATACCAGCGGCCAGGTGGGCGGTTCGTTCTTCTCGTACTCCTTCGCCAACGGCAACGTCAATCTTCTCACCGGCCAGCGCACCAGCACGGCCAAGTGCGACCTCGGCATTGCCGGCGCCGCCGTGGTGGGCACCTTGCTCTGCGGCGTGGCCAATCCGGCCTCCAGCTACAACTACGCGAGCTCAGGCTCGTACGTGAAGCCGGTGAACTGGACGGGCGTCCGGGACAACGGCGACGGGACGATTGATCTCCTGCTGTCGGGAAACCGGTACACCCAGCTCGGCTCCGGCAACAACCTGCAGGAACGCCTCACGCTGACGCCCTACGCCATCACCGCCCCCGTGCCGGTACCGGCCGCTGTCTGGCTGTTCGGGTCCGCCCTTGGCGTGATGGGCATTGCCCGGCGCCGGAAGGCTGCCTGAGCCTCGCCAGCGACTCGCGAGGGCCGGACGTCCCGGCCGGCGAAGAAAGCCCCTCTCACGAGGGGCTTTTTTTTCACCCCGTCCTTTCCGCCCCGCAAGGGCAGAAAAAGAAAAGCCCCGCCGAAGCGGGGCTTTCCAGGGTCGTCTGTAGGAGCGCGTTTACGCGCGACCGTCGCGGCTGAAGCCGCTCCTACGGCAGGCGGGTCGTTACATATCCATCCCGCCCATGCCGCCACCCGGCATCGGGGGCGGGGCATCCTTCTTCGGCGCGTCGGCGATCATCGCCTCCGTCGTCAGCAGGAGGCCCGACACGGACGAGGCATTCTGCAGGGCGTAGCGCACGACCTTGGTCGGGTCGATGATGCCCATGGCCACCATGTCACCGTACTCGCCGGTGGCGGCGTTGTAGCCAAAGTTGCCCTTGCCCTCGGCGACCTTGTTGAGGACCACGGCGCCATCTTCACCGGCGTTGATGACGATCTGGCGGAGCGGCTCCTCGAGGGCGCGACGCAGGATGCTGATACCGGCATTCTGGTCTTCGTTGATGCCCTTCAGGTCCTTCAGCGCCTCGCGGGCCCGGATCAGGGCGACACCGCCGCCCGGCACCACGCCCTCTTCCACTGCAGCGCGCGTGGCATGCAGGGCGTCTTCGACGCGGGCCTTCTTTTCCTTCATCTCGACCTCGGTCGCGGCGCCGACCTTGATCACGGCAACGCCGCCGGAGAGCTTGGCAACGCGCTCCTGCAGCTTCTCGCGATCGTAGTCGGAGGTCGTGGCCTCGATCTCCTTGTTGATCTGCTCGACGCGGGCCTTGATGTCCTTGGTCTTGCCGGCGCCGTCGATGATCGTCGTGTTCTCCTTGTCGACGATGATCTTCTTGGCCTTGCCCAGGTCTTCCAGGCGGGCCTTCTCCAGCGACAGGCCGACTTCCTCGGCAATGACCTGGCCGCCCGTGAGGATGGCCATGTCCTGCAGCATCGCCTTGCGGCGGTCACCGAAGCCGGGAGCCTTCACGGCGCAGACCTTGACGATGCCGCGGATCGTGTTCACGACCAGCGTGGCCAGGGCCTCGCCCTCGACGTCCTCGGCGACGACCAGCAGGGGCTTGCCGGACTTGGCGACGGCCTCCAGCAGCGGCAGCAGCTCGCGGATGTTCGAGACCTTCTTGTCGTAGAGCAGGATGTAGGGCTGGTCCAGCTCGGCGTTCTGCTCGGCGGCGTTGTTGATGAAGTAGGGTGAGAGGTAGCCGCGGTCGAACTGCATGCCCTCGACCACGTCCAGCTGGTTCTCCAGGCCGGAACCGTCTTCGACGGTGATCACGCCCTGCTTGCCGACCTTGGCCATGGCTTCGGCGAGCGTGCTGCCGATGGACTCGTCGCCGTTGGCGGAGATCGTGCCGACCTGCGCGATGGCCTTCTCGTCCTGGCAGCTCTTGGAGAGCTTGCCAAGGCGCTCGACGACCGCAGCGGCGGCCTTGTCGATGCCGCGCTTCAGGTCCATCGGGTTCATGCCAGCGGCAACCGACTTGAGGCCTTCCTTGAGGATGGACTGGGCCAGCACGGTGGCAGTGGTGGTGCCGTCGCCGGCGACGTCGGAGGTGTGGGAAGCGACTTCCTTCACCATCTGCGCGCCCATGTTCTGGAACTTGTCCTCGAGCTCGATTTCCTTGGCGACGGAGACGCCGTCCTTGGTGACGGTCGGGGCGCCGAAGCTCTTGTCGAGCACCACGTTGCGGCCCTTGGGACCCAGCGTCACCTTGACGGCGTCGGCCAGGATATTGACGCCGGCGAACATGCGCGCCCGGGCGTCATCACTGAAACGTACTTCTTTGGCAGCCATTGCTTGTCTTCCTTAAATTCAGTTGGTTCGGGTATTGATCAATCAGCCTTCGATGACGGCCATGATGTCGTCTTCCTTCATGACGAGGAGTTCCTCGCCATCGACCTTGACCTCGGTGCCGCTGTACTTGCCGAACAGCACCTTGTCGCCGGCCTTCAGGTCCAGCGCGCGGATCGAGCCGTTCTCGAGGATCCGGCCCTTGCCCACGGCAATGACCTTGCCCTTGATGGGCTTCTCGGTGGCCGAGTCGGGGATCACGATGCCACCGGGGGAGGTACGCTCCTCTTCGGTGCGCTTGATGATGACGCGGTCGTGCAGCGGACGGATCTTCATGGGCAAAAACTCCTTAGATGTCTTGGTGTTGGGCTTGGGGGCCACGCCTGGTGGGGCGCGGCGACGCCAAATCGTTAGCACTCTCCCCTTGGGGCTGCTAATCATAGGGGCGGTGGCTGGAATTTCAAGGTGGGAGGGGACATGCCCCCTGACATAATCACGTGATGCCCCCTGACCCGCCCAGCGACGCCATGGTGGTGCTCTGCACCTGCCCTGACGAGCCCACGGCCACCGGAATTGCGACCGCCCTCCTCGCGGAGGAACTGGCCGCGTGCGTGAATTGCGTCGCGGGAATCCGGTCTATGTACCGGTGGGCAGGGCAAATCAGGGACGACACCGAGGTGCTGCTGGTCATCAAGACCCGCGCGGCCCGGTACGGGGCGCTCGAAGCGCTGGTCCGGGCGCGTCATCCCTATGAATTACCTGAAATAATTGCGCTGCCGGTGGTAGCCGGCGCGCGGGACTATCTGGACTGGATCAGGCAGGCTACAGGCGCATGAAGCGACTCACCCAGGCTCTCGTGACGGTCATCCCCCTGCTGCTCGGCGGGCTGGCCTCCGCCCAACTCGCCCCGGGCCAGGACATCCTGAAGCCCGAGCGGGCCTTTCGCTACGCCGTGACCGCCACCGGCGACGCCCTGGTCGTGCGCTGGACCATCGAGCCGAAGCACTACCTGTACCGGGAGCGCATGAGCTTCGAGAGCCGGACTGCCGGCGTGACCCTGGGACCCGCCGAGATGCCCGAGGGCAAGCTGCACAAGGACGAATACTTCGGCGACATGCACATCTACCGGGACACGGCCGAGATCCGGCTGCCCATCGCGGCCCGCGCCCCGGGCATCGACAGCGTCGCCCTGGCCATCAAGTCGCAAGGCTGTGCGGACGCGGGGCTCTGCTACCCGCCCCAGGTCTGGGTGACGAACGTCAGCCTGCCGGCCGGCGGCGGGACGGCGGGCAACGCAGGCAGCCCGGGAGGCGGCCGTCTCGCCGCGCTGCTCGGCGCCGCCGCGACCAGCGCCGGCACTGGCCCCAAGGACGAGCCGCTGCCGGTCGAGCAGGCCTTCCGCCACCGGACCGAGCTTGCGGATCCCTTCACCCTGAAGGTGACCTGGACCATCGCCCCGGGGTATTACCTCTACCGGCACACGCTGGGTGCAACGGCCGACAGCGATGCCGCGCAACTCGGGCCACCCGAGCTCCCGCCCGGCGAGCCCCGGGTGGACGAGGAATACGGCGACACGCTCGTCTTCTTCGACGAGGTGACGATGACGGTGCCCCTGACGCGGAGTGGGCCAGCCGCCACGGAACTGCCGCTGACGATCCGCTTCCAGGGCTGCAAGGTAGACAGCATCTGCTACCCGCCCCAGGCGGTAGCGACGACGATTGCGTTGCCGGAGGCGGGGGTCGCGGCTGAAGCCGCTCCTACAGTAGGAGCGGCTTCA
>CAZTGY010000126.1:0-5929 GCA_964613445.1 uncultured Chromatiaceae bacterium
GTGGCATCAATCACCATCTTGCTGGTGACCCAGCGCGTCGGCGCGCTCGGGTCGAGGGGAAAGCCCTTGGTCTGGGGAATCAGCAGGGACGCCGGGCTGGGCTGCCAGCGTGTCCCCAGCGCATGGAAGATCTGGTCCTTGCTGTGCAGGTCGATGTCCTTGTCGACGACGATGATCACCTTGCTGAACATGTCACCAGCCGCCAGGTGCTGGCCGGCGATCATGCCGTCGCCGGGCAGGCGCTTGTCGATGCTGACCAGCACCACGCCGTTGGTCTCGACGGGCCGATACAGGTCCACCAGGTTCGGCATCAGCTTCCTGTAGTTGGCGAAATTCGCCACCGCCTGGGGCATGCTCATCGTCAGCTTGGTCACCCCCGCGAACGCATTGACGAGCCAGGGCTTGCGGCGGTGGGTGATCGCCCGCACGTGCATGACGAAGTTCCAGGGCTTCTTGAGGCCCATGTAGCCGTAGACCTCGCCATACGGACCCTCTTCCCCCCCATGATCCGTCGGGATCTCGCCCTCGATGACCAGTTCGGCGAGAGCAGGAATGCGGATGTTGCTCGTCTCGCACGGGACCAGATCGACGGGCCGGCCGCGAAGCCCGCCGGCGATTGCAAGTTCATCCTCGCCCAGGCCCGCGAGCTTGGACGTGCCGATGGAGAAGGTGATCGGGTCGGCGCCGATGACCACTGCGGCGGACACGCTCGCCTCGCCCCGCTTCTTTGCCCGCTGGATGAAGCTCCACCCGTGCTGGCCGATCTCGCAGTTCACCCCGATCTTGCGGGCACCCTTGACCTGGCAGCGGTAGGTGGCGACATTCCGCCCCAGTTCGGGGTCTTCCATGAAGACGGTGCCGGCCGTGATGTAGGCGCCTGCGTCACCAGGATTGGTCTGCAGCCACGGGAACTGCAGGAGGTCGGCGTCCGAATCGAGTGCAACGACCTCCTTGACGGGAGCGCCGTCACGCGCGACATCGCGGGGCGGGATGCGCGGCCACCGGCCGTCGGCGCCGAGCCGGGTCGCGAGGTACTCGCGGGTGACCCTGTAGAGGTCCCGGTTGCTGGCGTCGATGCCTGGCACCCCGAAGGCCAGCGCTTCGGCCAGCCAGCCAGGGTAGAGATTGCCGAGGACAGGACCGTCCAGCCAGCGTCCGCCGGTCTTCACCTTCTCGACGAGGAAGGCGGGGGAGGCGTGGTACCCCAGTTCCTCGATCATCCGGTACGCGAATCCGGTCGCCTCGAATCGGTCCTGGTCCATCGTGGGGATCCGGAGCAGGCGGCCGTGGAAATCCAGCGCTGCCACGTATTCCCGCAGGGAATCGAAGGGACCGGTGGGTGGTGCCATCAGGGGAATGCCGTGCTCAGGTCACCCCGTCCCGGGAGAGGGCTGCGAGGTCGTCGGCGCCATAGCCCAGCAGTCCACCGAGGACCTCATCATTATGGGCACCCACGGTGGGACCCGGCCAGTCCGTGCGCCCCGGCGTGTCGCTGAGGAACGGCATCATTGCCGGTATCTTCAGCGGCTTACCGTTGACCTGGACTTCCTCGAACAGTCCCCGGGCATTGAAATGGGGGTCCGCCAGCATGTCCACGACGCTATAGATGGGTCCCGACGGAACATCCGCCTTTCCCAGTACATCAAGCACGACCGTCGCCGCCAGGGACTCCGTCCAGGCGCCGATGGCCTGATCGAGTTCCTTTTCGTGGACTACCCGTCCCGCGTTGTTTGCCATTCGGTGGTCATCCGCGAGGTCGGGCCGCCCGATGGCCTGCATCAGGCGCTTGTAGATCGAGTCACCATTGCCGCCGATGATGACGAACTTGCCATCCTTGCACCGATAGGTGTTGGTCGGGACGATGCCGGTCAGGGTCGAGCCGGAGGGCTCGCGAACAACCCCGGCGCCGGAATACTCAGGCACTACGCCTTCCATCAGGTTGAACACGGATTCGTACAATGCGGCATCGATGACCTGGCCGCGCCTCTGCGGGTCCCTCGACCGCTGGATGCAGGCCAGAAGGACTCCAATCACGCAGTGAATGCCCGCCAGCGTGTCGCCGATGCTGAGGTTCGGACGGACAGGCGCTTCGCCAGGAAAGCCATTCACGTACCGGAATCCGCCCACGCCCTCGCAGACCGAGGCGAACCCGGGCTTGGAGGCGTAGGGACCGTTCTGCCCATAGCCGGAAATCCTGCCGTAGATCAGGCCTGGATTCTCCTGCCACAGGTCCGCGGGACCCAGACCCCATTTCTCCAGGGTGCCCGGCCGGAAGTTCTCCACGAGAATGTCGGATTTCAGGGCCAGTTCGCGGGCGAGGGTCCGGCCCCTGGGATGGCGCAGGTCGAGGGTCACGGACTTCTTGTTGCGGCCAAGGCTGTGCCACCAGAGGGACACCCCGTCCTTCATCACCCGCCAGGTCCGGATCGGATCTCCGGTGCCGGGCGGCTCGATCTTGATCACTTCCGCGCCAAAGTAGGCCAGCATGCTGGCCGCGTAGGGTCCGGCCAGCAACTGGCCCATTTCGAGCACGCGGTAGCCGTCGAGGGGGCGCTGCCCCGGGTTCTGGTTCATCGGTTCGTGTTCATCTGGCAGTGCTCGCGCTGGCGAACGGGCGGGCGTGGCGCGCCATTCTGCCAGTTCCCCGGCGCCGGTGTAATGCCCGGCCAGTCAATGAGTCAGGCAATCACGGCCTGACCCACGAAATGCCAGGAAATGAAGCGGGGGCCATCGAGGTAGGCCCGCTCGATGTTGATCAGCCGAAAGCCTGCCGAGGCAATGCTGGCGTCGATCTGCCGGTTCGGACTACAGCCAGCGAGACCCCGGAACAGTGGCGCAAGCCGGTCCTGCCAGCGGCTGACCGAGGCGTCCGGAGCCCTTCCATGCTCGAAGAACAGCAGCCGGCCATCCGGGCGGAGAACGCGGCGGATCTCGCTCAGGGCCGCATCGAGGTCGGGGATTGAGCACATCGTCCAGGTGCTCACGACGGTGTCCACGCTGCCGGATTCGAGGGGAATGCTCTCGGCGCCGGCAGAGAGCAACTCAACGGGGCAAGGGGCCGACCCCACGGCCTTCGCCGCCTGGCCGCGCAGGAATGCGGAGGGCTCGAGGCCTAGCACGCGCGTCACGTCGGGGCCGTAGTAGGGCAGGTTGAGGCCGGAGCCGATGCCGATTTCCAGGACGCGCCCTGTCGCCAGGGAGGGGATGCGTTGGCGGTAGCGGCGCACCGCCTCGTTCTGCATGCCCGCCGCGATCACGCGGGGCAGGATCCGGTCAGAGTAGAAGCTCATGCATTGCCCTGGCGACGGATCGCACCAACGACGAGCTGCAGGAAATCCTGCTCGTCGCGCACGGTACCGATGTCCCTGGCATCAACCGTATACCCAAGGCGGCTGGCCAGTTCTGCATACCTGGGGCGACGGTGCTGCACGAGCCGCGGGAAGATCCAGCGAACGAACTTGTCCGGATCCATGTCATCCGCGGTCGGCTCTCCAGCTTCCCGGAGGTAGGCCTTGAGCTCCCTGTCGAGGAAATCCTCGCGGTAATACAGGGGCTTCGGATTCGCCACCGCCCGGCGAATCAGCTCCTGCTCCATTTCGTCGCCGGCCCGCAGGTAAAGGATGAGTGTGTGGTCGGCGAGCACCTTCAGCATGCACGGGTCATCAAGCTCGCAAAGGCTGCCACCCGCATCGTTGAGGAAGTGGTCGTAGCCGTAGATTTCCCTGGCCTTGACGATGAAGTCCGCAACGTCCTTCATCGCCTCGACTTCAGCTCGTCCGTGCAGCCGCTGGCGCCGCTTGAACTCATCCAGCGAGAGGCCGCCGCGGGTCGCCGCTCCAACCTTGCCCAGAAACGTCGATATGGGCTTGAGGTTGCTTACCGTGATGTTGCTGGCGATGTAGATCGAGTCGCTGCGCAGGAGGCCGCGTAGGAAGTCCACCTGCATGGCCTGCCGCTTTATGTTGTCGAGGATCGGTTCCTCGAGGTACTTCGTACCGATCCGGTAGTCGCCCGAGTAGTGAAACCAGGTTGTCGAGGGCAGCACGGAGGCAAGCGTCGTCTTGCCCACGCCGGACATGCCGAGGAGGGTAATTGCCCGCCTGGGCCATGCCAGGAACTGTTCAGCGGTGAGATGCATGGATCCCAGTATACCGGCGGCTGTCAGAGGCCCGCGAGGCGGCGGTGGAGGTCCAGTCCCTCACTGCTGGGCCGATGGGCCTCCTCCTTGGGGTAGTGGAGGGGACGTCCGGCCAGGATCCGGTAATTGGTCTGCATGAGGTCATCGGTCATTACTACCGACATCGTGCCGGTGTCGATGGCGATCTTGCCCAGGTCGAACAACGTGTGGATATCCGCGCGAAGGAGCAAGCCGTTCGAGGGATGGTGGGTGAACTTCCCCTTGAACGGTACGATGCAGGCCGCCTCGAGGGAGTCTGGCGCATTGAAGCTCGTGATTGCGCAGCGGTACTCGTAGGCCTCCAGCAGGGCCTGCCGGAAGGTGGGGTTTCCCCGTCGCTTGATGATCGTATCAATGACGGCCTGCCGGCCGTCCTTGCTGTTCTGTGGCTCCAGGAACTGCATCCTGGCGAGGTCGCGCTCGGACACGCGGATCATACCGCTCATGTCGAGGATGGGCCCGCCAACGGCGGTGTTCAGCAGGCGCCGGCGTGCGAACCGCTCCACGTTGCCGAAATCCGCCTCAATCCGGTCCATTGCCTCCTCCGGCACACGGGAGAAATCCCCGGCCTCCGCCTGGAGGTAATCCGCCAGCTCACTGCAGGGAAGGCCGAGGGCTATCGGCTCGGAGAGGAAGAACAGGTACTCCCGGACCTCCTCATCCGGCGCATCGGCACTCCAGATTGCGCGGGCTGCCTTCGCATTCTCGTACCGGCCGAGGACCTTGGCGTACTGCCGGAACGAGCCCTTGTGCGCGATCAGGACGAAGTCACCTACACTCATGAAGAACCAGTTCTCGATATTCTGCGGCGTCGCGCGCAGCCCCCAGGCATAGAAGCCGTGGCCCCTGCGCTCGATATCGATCAGTTCGGGATAGGTGGCGTCGCTGAAGTTCCGGATGATCTGCTGGCGCTCGATGGGCGCGCAGACGGACCGGTCGAGATCCATCCGGTCGCGCTGTGATTCGACTGTGGCAATGAAGATCCTGACCATCGATCCGGGATTCTAGCCCACATCCCCGCGGATGGCTCGGCGGCTGTAGCCGGCGGGCAGAACGGGTATCATTGGCCGCCATTTTTCCTGATCCGGCGATGACTCATCCATGACTTCCAAGCCCAGTGACCCCGCCAACCGGGAAGGTTGGCATGTCCACAAGTTCGGCGGCACCAGTCTGGGCGATGCGGACTGTTTCCGGCGTGTTGCGGACATACTCTTCGATGAAGCCATCGAGCGTCAGGCCGTCGTGGTGTCGGCCATGGCCAAGACCACGGATGCCCTTCTGGGCCTGGTGAGCGCGGCCGAGCAGTCGGCGGTGGACGTGGCTGGCCGGATCGAGGCGATCGCCGCCCGCTACCGGGCCACCGTCGCAGCGCTGCTCAGGCACAAGCCGGGCGCGGATGAGGTGCTCAAGTCGTTCACCGCAGACCTCGCCGACGTCCGTGACGTGCTCCATGCCATCACCCTCGTCCGCCAGGCCGGTGAGCGCAGCCGCGACCTCATTGCCGGCTACGGCGAGTTGTGGTCGTCGCGACTGCTTGCGGCCTACCTGACGGAGCGCGGCCGTTCCCGGACCGACAGCCGGCCGATACATTGGGTCGATGCCCGCGAACTAATCGTGATCGAGCGTGGCGAGATGGGGCCTGCCGTGCAATGGGAAGAGTCCCGCGCCAACGCCCGTCGCCTGTTCGCAGAGGTGTCGCGCGGGATCGTCGTCGTCACCGGCTTCATCGCCAGCGAACGGAACGGCTTGCCG
>CAZTGY010000126.1:5939-7615 GCA_964613445.1 uncultured Chromatiaceae bacterium
CGGCGAAGATCACGATATGGACGGATGTCGATGGCGTAATGAGCGCCGACCCAAACCGGGTCCCGGAGGCCGCGATCATCAGCGCCCTGTCGTACAGCGAGGCCATGGAGCTCGCATATTTCGGGGCGAAGGTGATTCACCCGCAGACGATGTCGCCTGCCGTCCAGCGCGCGATTCCAATCTGGATCCGTAACACGTTCAACACAAGGGCCCCCGGCTCCCTGATCGGGCCGTCATCCGACCCCCGACAGCCCATCAAGGGCGTCACGGCTGTCGATGACGTGGCACTGCTCAACATCGAAGGGGCCGGGATGATTGGCGTCCCCGGCACGGCCGACCGCCTGTTCGGCGCGCTGCGCGAGGCCAACATCTCGGTGATACTCATTTCCCAGGCCAGCTCGGAGCACTCCATCTGCATCGGCATACCCAGCCGGATGGCGGTTGAGGCGGAGCGGGTTGTACAGCGAGCCTTCGCGGTCGAGCTGAAGCAGGGACTGGTCCAGAGCGTGACGTTGAAAAACCCCTGCAGCGTGATCGCCGTCGTAGGCGACGGAATGGCGGGCATGCCCGGCGTCGCCGGCCGCTTCCTTGGCACCCTGGGCAGCGCTGGCATCAACGTGATGGCGATTGCCCAGGGATCGTCGGAGCGCAACATCTCCGCAGTGATTGCCAGGCAGGACTCGACGAGGGCGCTCCGTGCCGTGCATTCCGGTTTCTATCTCTCGGCCGAGACGATATCCATCGGCATCATCGGCCCAGGCAACGTCGGCCAGGTGCTGCTGAAGCAGATGGCCACGGAGATTCCCCGGCTCAAGTCCCAGTTCAACCTTGACCTCCGCGTCCGCGCTATTGCCGGCTCCAGCCGCATGTTGCTGAGTGACCGCGCCATTGACCTGGCGACGTGGCGCGACGATTTCGACAGGCACGCGGAACCCCTGGACTGGGGTCGGTTCACCAGTCACGTACATGCCGAGCACCTGCCTCATGCAGTGGTGGTCGACTGCAGCGCCAGTGAGGACGTGGCCGTCCGGTATGTGGAGTGGCTGGGAGGCGGCGTCCACGTCGTCACTCCCAACAAGAAGGCTCCCAGCGGCCCGCTTGCCATGTACGACCAGCTGCACGAGGTTCGACGCCGGCACAACACCCGCTTTCTCTACGAAACGACCGTTGGGGCCGCGCTGCCGATCATTGGCACGCTCAGGGACCTGCGCGAGACCGGCGATGAGATCCGCAGCATCGAGGGCATCTTTTCGGGGACGCTTGCCTACCTCTTCAATGTCTTCGACGGTACGAAGCCGTTCTCCACCATCATCCGCGAGGCGCGCAATGCGGGGTACACGGAGCCTGACCCGCGGGATGACCTGTCCGGGCTCGACGTGGCCCGCAAGCTGATCATTCTCAGCCGCGAGATGGGCATGCGCCTCGAGATGAAGGATCTCGTCGTGGAGAGCCTCATCCCGGCGGGACTGGAGGCGGGTACGCCGGAAGATTTCCTGAATGCGCTTCCAGCGCATGATGCCGCAATGGCGGAGCGCTGGTCGAAGGCACATGGCGCGGAAAAGGTCCTGCGCTATGTCGGCAGGCTCGACCGGCAGTCGGGTGCCGCCACGGTCCGCCTCGAGGCACTGCCCCGGGCACATGCATTCGCCCACATCAACCTGACTGACAACATCGTA
>CAZTGY010000127.1:0-7591 GCA_964613445.1 uncultured Chromatiaceae bacterium
TCCGCCCTGTTCCTCGCCGACCTCCTGGCCGAGGCCGGCATCCCTCCCGGCGTCGTCAACATCGTGCCGGGCTTCGGCGAATCGGCCGGCGCCGCGCTCGCTGGCCACCCCGACGTGGACAAGGTGGCGTTCACCGGCTCGGGCGCGACCGGGCGCAGGATCCTGCAGGCCGCCACCGGCAACCTCAAGCGGGTGTCGCTGGAACTCGGCGGCAAGAACCCGTTCATCGTCTTTCCCGACGCGGACCTCGATCGCGTGATCGAGGCTGCGACGCGCTCGGCCTTCTTCCTGCAGGGGCAGAACTGCCAGAGCGCCTCGCGGCTTTTCGTCCACGAGGACGTGCTCGGGCGCGTCGTCTCCGGCATCGCCGCCGCGGCGCGGGGCCTGCAGGTCGGGCCCGGCTGGGACCCGGCCACGCGGATCGGGCCGCTGATCTCGGCGGAGCACCTGGACCGTGTCCAGGGCTACGTCGCTTCCGGCATACAGGAGGGCGCGGAGCTCGTCACCGGCGGCGCGCGGCTCCCGGGCCCCGGTTATTTCATGGAACCTGCCGTGTTTGCGCGGACCCATCGCGACATGCGCATCGTCCGCGAGGAGATCTTCGGCCCGGTGACCTGCGTCCAGGGGTTTTCCGGCCCGGACCTCGGGGCCATCGCGCGGCAGGCGAACGACACGGCCTTCGGCCTCGTGGCCAGCGTGTGGACCCGCGACCTGCGGATCGCCCACCAGCTCGCCGACACGATCCGCGCCGGCGTGGTCGGCATCAATCACCATGGCAGCGGTGACGTCTACGCGCCCTTCGGCGGCTTCCGGGAATCCGGCTGGGGGCGGGAATTCGGCGCGGAGAGCCTGGACCTCTACCTCGAGACCAAGACGGTCGTCGTGCGGTACGACTAGGCAGAGTAGCTGACCGGCAACCGCTGGCTGTTCCAGCTGAGCATGCCACCGGCCAGATTCGCCACCCGGGTGAAGCCGGCCTTCTCGAGCAGCGTCACCGCCTGGGCCGACCGGGCCCCGGAGCGGCAGACCAGGATGGTCGGCTGGTCCTTGCTCAGGATCGACGCATTGTCCTGCAGCTGCGCCAGGGGAACCTGATTCGCCCCCGGGATGTGGCCCAGGGTGCCGGTGTATTCTCCCGCCTCGCGCACGTCCAGGATCCGCAGCTGCGAGGCGTGGTCCGCCACCCAGTCCGGGTCGATCTCGTTGATCCCGGCATAGGTGTAGCGCAGTGGCGCCCAGTCGGGCGTCCCGAGGTTGTCCGCCAGTTGCATCTGGCCGCACTCCAGGTTGGCGGGTACGGCGATTTCGATCTGCTTCGGGTGGGGCAGCCCCAGGTTCTCCATGTAGCCCACGAAATCCCCCTCGCTGCTGCCATGGCCAATGCGCGGGTTGTGGGCTCTCTCTTCGGCGACGCTGCTGCAGGTGAGTCCCCGGTAGTCGTGGGCCGGGTAGATCAGGCACGTATCGGGCAAGCTAAAGATGCGCGTCGTGATGGACCGGTACAGCGTCGGGGCGCTGCCGTCCTGGAAGTCGGTCCGGCCGGCACCGCGGACCAGGAGCGCGTCGCCGGTGAAGGCCATACTCTGGTCGTCGAGCACGAAGGTCATGCAGCCGTTGGTGTGGCCGGGCGTGGCCCGGGCTTCCAGGCTGCGCGCGCCGAAAGCAATCCGCTGGCCATCCTCGATGGCAAGGTCCATGCCACGGGCCCCGGAGCTCCTCGCCACGCCGATGCGGCTGCCGAGCGCGCCCTTCAGGAGCCAGGCACCGGTGATGTGGTCCGCATGGACGTGGGTATCCAGCGTACAGAGCAGCTCGAGCCCGAGCTCGCCAACCAGCGCAGCGTCCCGGCGCGCCTGCTCGAAGACGGGGTCGATGAGGACCGCCTGCCGGGTACCGGGATCGGCGAGGAGGTAGGTATAGGTGGACGAGCGCAGATCCAGCAGCTGGCGAAAGATCAGGTTCATGCGCAAAGCCTCCGGATTGGAGCCGGGTTCAGAGCAGGGCGTCCACCAGCATCACGAGGCCCGTGCCGGTGATCAGCGCCGCGAAGATCTTCTGCAACCGGGGGCCGGCGAAGCGCTCGGCCAGCAACCGGCCGACGAGCATCGCGGCCGCGCCGCCCGCCGCGAAGGGCAGCAGCACGCGCCACTCCAGCCTCCCATGCCACAAGGCAGTGGCAGCCCCGGCGGAACCGATGGCGCTGATGATCAGCAGGGAGGTCGCCACGGCGCGGTGCACGCCCATGCGCGTGACGTAGACGAGGGCCGGCACGATCAGGAAGCCGCCCCCGATGCCGAACAGGCCGCTGAGGATGCCGGTGCCGAGGCCGACCACGGCGAGGGCCCCGGCGCAGGGCGCGGAAAAGCGCAGCTGGCCATCGGGCGCCAGCACGCACACCGGCCCGCCGTCCATCTCGTACTGGCGGGCCCGCACGGCGCTCGCCTGGGCCGGGAACGCCGCCGCTGCCCGCCACATCAACGTGCCCACGGTGAGCGCCAGGATGCCGAAGCCCGCGACGAGCGTACCCTCGGGCACGCCCCGGGCGGCCAGCATTCCGAGGGGCGCCCCCACGACACCGCCCAGCGCGAACATCACGGTCGGCTGCCAGACGACGAGCCGGCGCCGGACCGACTGCACGCCGCCGACCAGGGCCGTGAGCGCGACGGCGACGAGGGACACCGGGATGGCCTTGTCAGGCGGCAGGCCGAGGACGTAGATCAGCAGCGGCACGGCGAAGATGGACCCGCCGCCGCCAGTCAGCCCCAGGGCCAGGCCCACGAGGCCGCCCACGACGATTGCCACGAATATCACTGTCACGGCAGCGATCATAGGCCGGAACGCCCGCGTGCGGTCCTAAGCCCCCGTCCGGTCCATCCACTTCAGCATCCCCGCCATGCGCTCCACGAAGGCGCGCGGGTCCTTGTCCTTGATCTTCATCGCCTGCAGCGCCGTCTCGATGCCAATGACGAGCTCGTAGTCCCGGTTAAGGATGCCTTCGACGACCCGCTCGGCGCACGCCTCCGCGGGCATGCCATTGTGGCCGTCCCAGCTGCTCGGTCCGTATTCGGAACCGTCGCCCCGCAGTGCGTGGCGGAAGACGTTGCTGCTGATGCCGGCGATGACCAGGAGGGTCACGTCGATGTTGTCCTTGAGGTGCTCGACGCGCAACGTGTCGAAGTAGCCGTGCAGGGCGTGCTTCGCGGCACAGTAGGCGCTGTGATGGGGGACCGCGTGCTTGCCCGCGACCGACGACGTCACGACCAGGTGGCCGGCCTTCTGCTCGATCATCCGGGGCAACACCAGCTTCGTCAGGGCGACCGGCGCGAAGAAATCCACCTCCATGATGCGGCGTTCCACGTCGAGGTGCGTGTCGATCGCGGCCGATCTCTGGCCGATGCCGGCATTGTTGACCAGCACGTCGAGCCGCGGGAACTCCGCGAGGACCTCGCGCACGGCTGCCGCCCGCTGGTCCGCAGCGGTGATATCGAACGGCAGGATGCGAAGCCGACCCGGGCCCGTGCAGGACGTCCCGACCCGTTCGAGCTCGGCCTTGCGACGCGCGGAAATGACGAGGTCGGCGCCCTCGGCGTGAAACACCGTCGCCATGCCCTCGCCAACACCGGAGGAGGCGCCCGTGATCCAGATCGTTTTGCCCTTCAGCCTCATGCCCGTGACATCCCGGCAGGGCCCGGCCTGGTGCCAGCCGCGGCGCGCCTCTTCCGGTAGCGGATGACCCGCAGCAGCCGCCAGGGCGTCATCGGGATCTGGGGCAGCATTTCGCCCACCGCGTTGGCCACGGCATTGGCCACCGCCGCCATCGTGACCACGATCGGGCCCTCCCCCACTTCCTTCGCGCCGAAGGGACCGTAGGGGTCGATCGTCTCCACCAGGATGTACTCGACCTCGGGCAGCTCGTAGGTCCGGGGCAGCTTGTACTCGAGGCGCGACGGGTTCAGGATCTGGCCGCCGTCCATCCGGCACTCTTCATAGAGCACCTGGCTCATGCCGGAGAAGACCTGGCCGTCCAGCTGCCCTTCCACGGCGAGCGGATTCAGCGCGCGGCCGATGTCGTGGGCCGCCGTGACCTTCAGCACCTTGACGGCGCCGGACTCCGGGTCCACCTCGACCTCGGCCACCTGGGCGCCGAAGGAATAGGCGAGCGAGCCCGACGGCCGCGGCGAGTTGAAGAAGCCCCGGCCCATGACCGAGCGGCCCTCCACGCCATTGAAGGCCTTGCCGACGGCCTCGCGGAAGCTGAAGGAGCAGCCTGGCGCATCGGGGGCTTCGCCCTTCGCCCACACGCGCCGGTGGGCGAACTCCAGGTCGGCGGGTGCCACGCCGAGCAGGGGCGCGATCGTCGCGGCCAGCTGGCTGCGGGCGTCCTCCGCGGCCGCCTTCACGGCATTGCCGGTGGTGAAGGTGCCACGCTGGGAGAACGCGCCCCAGTCGAAGGGCGTGATGTCCGAGTCGCCGCCGACGATGCGGATGTCCTCGGGCTCCACGCCGAGCACTTCGGCGGCGATCATGCCCATGACGGTGTGGGAGCCCTGCCCCATGTCCGGGATGCCCGTGTAGAGGGTCACGATGCCGTCGTCGGCCACCCTCAGCATGGCGGCCGAGGTGTCATTGGCGGCGTTCTTTCCGCCGGAGGCCTGGGCGCCGATGCCGATGCCGATGCCCCGGTACGGGGGCAGCTTGCCGTACTTGTGCTTCCAGCCCGAGCGCTCGACCACCTTGTCGATGCACTCCTTGAGGCCGCAGGAGGCGAAGTCGCTGCCGTCCAGGGCATGGTGGCCCGGGTCGATGGCGTTCCTGGCATGGAACTCCGCCGGGTCCATGCCGAGCTCCTCGGCCACGTGATTCAGGTGCTGCATCCAGCCCGCCGACAGCCGGCCGAAGATGCCGCCGTGGTGGGAGCCCTTGGGCACGGTGCTGGTATAGATGAAGCGGCCCTTGTAGCGGACGGCGTCCACCTTGTAGAGCCAGTTGAGATACGGTGCCGGCAGCCAGAGGATCATGGCCCACTCCGCGTGGGCGCCGGCGTCGAAGCTCACGTCGGCTTCCAGCGCCCTGATCTTGCCGTCCCGGGTGACACCGGTGCGGAAGCGGTACTGGGTCTCCCCCGAACCGCGGAACATGATGAATTCCTCGTCGCCCGTCGCCTTGATCTTCACCGGCTTGCCCGCGTGGCGCGAGAGCAGGGCCGCGATGAAGTGGTGGGGCTTCGCGCGGCCGCGGCCCGTGAAGGCGCCGCCCACGTTGCCGTAGACGATGCGCACCTGGCTCGTCTCGAGGCCGAAGGCCTTCGCGAGCGCCATCTGGTACATGGGCGCGCCCTGGGTCGGCGTCCACATGTGCAGCTTGTCAGGGTTGGTGAAGTCGGCCAGCGCGACGTGCAGTTCGGCCAGCGTGTTGTGCTGGACCGGCGAGCGGAACTCGTCAGTGATCACCAGGTCGCTGGCGGCGAAGGCGGCATCGGGGTCCCCGAAGTCCTTCTCGTGGGTCAGGGCGACGTTCCCGGGCGCCCAGTCGTGGAGCTGGGGGGCACCTGGCTGCATGGCCTTGCGCAGCGACGTCACGGCGGGAAGCGCCTCGTACTGCACCTCGATGAGATCGAGCCCCTCCTCGGCAATGAGCGGGTCGGTGGCGGCGACGGCGGCGACCTCTTCGCCGGCGTAGTGCACGAAGCCCTTCGCGAGCAGCGGCTGCCTGTCGGAGAACAGCAGGTCCGGGGCGTCGGCATTGGTCACGACCGCCTTGACGCCGGGGAGCGCGAGCGCTTTCGACGTATCGATCGAGACGATCCGGGCGCGGGCGTGGGGGCTGCGGAGGATCCGGCCGTGGAGCATGCCAGGCAGCACGATATCGTCGGTGAAGACCGACCGGCCCGACACCTTGTCGAAGCCGTCGAGGCGCGGCTGGCGGCGGCCGATGACGCTGAGCTCGTCCGGGTTGCTCATGCCTTCCGCCCGGGCAGGTAGTCAACCGCGTGCCGGATCGCCTCCTTCACCTTGATGTGGCCCGTGCAGCGGCAGATCACGCCGGCGAGGCCGTCGTTGATGTCGTCCTCGCCGGGCTGGGGCGTCGCGTTCAGCACCGCCTGGGCCGACATGATCACGCCCGGCGTACAGAAGCCGCACTGCACGGCGTGGTAGTCGATGAAGGCCTGCTGGAGGGGCGCCAGCGTGCCGTTCCTTTCCAGGCCCTCGATGGTGGTGATGGCCTGGCCGTCCCACTCGAGGGCGGGCGTCAGGCAGGACAGCACCGCCTCGCCGCGGGCGTTGTTGACGGTGCAGACGCCGCAGGAGCCCGTGGTGCAGCCCTCCTTCGTGCCCATCAGCCTGAGCTTGCCGCGCAGGACATCGAGCAGCGTGTGCCGGGAGCTGACCGCCACCTCGTGGGCGTCGCCGTTGACGATGAGCGTGATGAAGCCCTTCTTCATGCCGGCATCTCCCTCAATTCCAGGACCGCTTTCCGCAGCAGGGTCCGGGCCAGCTCGCGCTTGTAGGCGGCCGGTGAATACAGGTTGGTGAGCGGCCCCAGTTGGTCGCGGATCGTCGCGGCCGCCGCGGCAATGCCGTCGTCCCCGAGCCCGAGCGCCGCCAGGCGTTCCGCCGCGGCAACCAGGTCCCGGGGCGACGTGGTCAGCGAGCCGAGGACGATGCGGAGCCGGCTCGCGCTGGCGCCCTGGCCGTCCGCCCGGATGGCGATGGTGCCGTAGGAGAAGTCCATGCCCTGCCGGGCGGTCTCCTTGAGGAAGACGAGGCGGTCCCTGGTCGGCGGGATGGTGACCTCGGTCAGGATCTCGTCGGGCTCGAGGACGGTGTGCCGGATGCCATCGTCCCGGTAGAAATCGGCGAGCGGGATGGTGCGCTCGCCGCGGGCGCTGGCCAGCGTGACCGTGGTACCGAGGGCGATGAGCGCCGGCGGCGAGTCGGCGTTGTTCAGCGCCACGCAGACCGGCGAGCCCTGGATGGCGTGGCACGCATCCACGCCGGTCTTGAGGCAGGGCCCTTTCGCGTCCCGCCACTCCTTCGTCTGGTTCGTGAACCAGCAGCGGGTGTCGAGGCAGAGGTTGCCGCCGAGGGTCGCCATGTTGCGCACGTGCCGGGACGCGACCGCGCGGAATGCCTTCACCAGCGCCGGGTAGCGTTCGCGGAGAACCGGCTCGGCGACGAGGTCGGTGAGGCGGGAAGCGGCGCCGAGGCGCAGGCTGCCATCACGCAGGATGTCGACACCCTGCAGCTCGGGGATGTCCTTCAGGCTCAGCACGGTGTCCGGCGTCATCAGCCGGCAACGCATGTTGAACACCACGTCGGTGCCGCCGCCGAGAAGCCGCACGCCCGGAGGGGCGTCCCGCAGGACCGCCAGCCCCTCGGCCAGGGAGCGCGGCTTGATGAAGTCGTGGTCGGGCAGGAGCATGCGGTCCATTCTCCGCCGCTGGACGCCCGAGTCTAGGCCACCCGTCGGCCTACCGCCACGCAGCGGTCGCCGCGTAGGAGCGCCTTCAGGCGCGACCCGTTCCGGCTCGCGACTCGCGGACGCGATTCTCGCGGGAAGGGGTCGCGCCTGAAGGCGCTCCTACGATGCG
>CAZTGY010000128.1:0-7579 GCA_964613445.1 uncultured Chromatiaceae bacterium
CCGGGCCTGGACGCCCTCGTGCTGACGCCGATCTGCCCGCACACGCTCAGCGACCGGCCCCTGGTGATCCCCGGCAACCGGGTGGCGGAGGTGCGCCTGCACTCGACGCCGTCGCCCAAGTCCCGGCAGATGGACCGCGCCGAGGTGACCTGCGACGGGGAGCTGCTAGGCCGGCTGGGCCCGGGCGGCAGCGTTCGCGTCAGCGCCGCCCGCGAGCGGATCGAACTGGTCCATCCGGTCGGCTACGACTACTTCGAGATCCTGCGCAGCAAGCTCCTCTGGGGGCGCGACACCCGCGACCATGGCAAGAGCCCGCAACGCGGCCCGGGCGCCAAGGGTTGACGCGCGCCCGATGCTGACCCAGCTGCAGATCCGCGACCTCGCCGTCATCGAGGACGTCACGCTCGACGGCGGCGGCGGGTTCACCGTGCTCACGGGCGAGACCGGCGCGGGCAAATCGATCCTCATCGACGCCCTGGCCCTCGCCCTGGGCGAGCGCGGCGACGCGCAGGCGATCCGCGCGGGCGCGGCCCGCCTCGAGGTACTGGCCAGCTTCGAGCCCGGGACCGGCAGCGCTGCCGGCCGCTGGCTCAGGGACAACGAGCTGGCCGACGAGGGCGACAGTTGCCTGTTGCGCCGGGTGATCGCCACCGACGGTCGGTCGAAGGCGTGGATCAACGGCCGGCCGGTGACGGTGCAGACGCTGCGGGAGCTGGGTGCGACGCTGGTGGACATCTGCGGCCAGCAGGACTACCAGTCCCTGCGGCACCGGGCCGAACAGCGCGGGATCCTCGACGGCCTGGCGGGCCACGACGACCTCCTCCTTAGGGTCCGTGAGGCCCACGCCGCCTGGCAGGCGGCCGAAGCGGCCCTCGGCGAGCTGGCGGCCGCCCGGGAGGACCGGGACAGCCGGATCGAGCTGCTGGATTTCCAGGTGGGCGAGCTGGAGGCCCTGAAGCCCCGGGCCGGCGACTACGCCGAGCTCGACCGGGAGCACACCGCCCTCGCCCACCGCCTGCGCATCGGGGCGGCGCTGGACCTCGCCCTGGCCCGCGCCTACGACGACGAGGACGGGTCGGCCCAGGCGGCGATCGGCACGGCCCGGCGCGCCCTGGACGACGTGCTGCGCTACGACCCCGGGCTCGAGGCGCCACTCCGGCTGCTCGCCGACGCCGAAGCCCAGGTGGGCGAGGCAGCCGACCTGCTGCGGCACCGGCTCGCGGGGCTGGACCCGGACCCCGGGCGTGAGACCGAGATCGCCGACCGGCTCGCCGCCCTGCGCGAGAGCGCGCGCAAGCACCGCTGCACGCCGGATGAGCTGCCCGGGCTGCTCATCCGGCTGCAGGCGGAACTGGCAGTGTTGACCGGCGGGGAAATCACCCTGGAGCGGCTGGCAGGGGCCGCGGCGCAACGGCGCGGCGAACTCGAGGCACTGGCCGGCCAGCTCACCGCGGGCCGCCAGGCTGCTGCCAGGGCCATGACCCCGGTGGTCACGCGGAACATGAGCTCCCTGGGCATGCCCGGGGGCCGCTTCGAAGCGCGCGTGGCGCCGCTCGCCGACGGGAGCATCGGCGCGCACGGCGCGGACGACGTGGAGTTCCTCGTCACGGCCAACGCGGGCCAGCCGCTCGCCCCCCTCAGCCGGGTCGCGTCGGGCGGCGAGCTCTCGCGACTGAACCTGGCCATCCAGGTGGTGGCCACGTCGGGCCGCGGCGCGCCGACGCTGGTCTTCGACGAGGTGGACGCCGGAGTCGGCGGCGCCGTTGCCGAAATGGTGGGCAGGCGCCTGCGCGAGCTGAGCAACGGCCGGCAGGTCCTGTGCATCACGCACCTGCCCCAGGTCGCCACGCTCGCCGAGCACCAGGTCACGGTGAGCAAGTCGACGCGGGCCGGCAGGACCACGACCGCCGTGCGCACGCTGAGTGCGGCGGAACGGGTGGAAGAGACGGCGCGGATGCTGGGCGGCGTGACGATCACGGACCAGACCCGCGCCCACGCGGAGGAAATGCTCGCTCAAGGTAGGAGCGGCTTCAGCCGCGACCCCGAAATCGAAAAGAAGAAGAAGAAAAAGAGTCGCGCCTGAAGGCGCTCCTACGGGACCTTTGGCTTCACGTAGAGGACCAGGCTGTGGTCCACCAGCTCGTAGCCGTGCCGGCCCGCGATCTCGCGCTGGATCCGTTCGATCTCGTCGTTGGAGAATTCCACCACGCGCCCCGTCTCGACGCACACCATGTGGTCGTGGTGCCTGCCGGACTCGAGCTCGAACACGGAGTGATCGCTGGCGAAATTGTGGCGCGTCACGAGCCCCGCCTGCTCGAACTGGGTCAGCACCCGGTAGACGGTGGCCAGCCCCACGTCGTCGCCCGCTTCAGCGAGGCGCCGGTAGATGTCCTCGGCGCTCAGGTGATGGGGGCCACCCTCCTGCAGGATCTCGAGGATCCGGAGTCGGGGCGTCGTGGCCTTGAGGCCCGCCTTGCGTAGATCCTTGGGCTCCATCGTTCCGGTGGTCCGCCGATCGGCTATGATTCGCCCCGATTATGGCACCCTCCGTCCTGCAGCGCTGTCTGCGCGTCCTCGGCCTTGCCCTGGTCCTCCTGGTCCCGGCGGGACTCGCGGGGGGCTGCGTCTACCGGCTGGACGTCCAGCAGGGCAACCTGCTGGAGCAGAAGGACATCGAGGCGATCCAGCCGGGCATGACCCGCAACCAGGTGCGCTACCTCCTGGGGACACCGATCGCGGCAACCCCCTTCCGCACCGACCGCTGGGACTACATGTACTACCTGCGGCCGGGCAAGAGCCGGAAGTCCACCCAGCGCTGGATCATCGTCTGGTTCGACGGGGACGCCGTGCGGCAGGTGGAGCGCGACGTGCCGGTCGGGCCGGCGGGTGGTTCGTCCGGCGCGGCACCGGGCTGAGCTCAGCCATACACGGCGCGGGCCCGCTCCACGAAGGCATCGACCAGGCCGCTGCAGGTCAGCTCGAAGGCCGGGCCGAGCAGCAGGTCCCGGGCCGTGCCGGCAAACTGGAAGCGCACGCGCAGGTCGATACGACAACCCCGGGCGGCACCGGACGGCCCCAGCGGGGTCAGCGTCCACTCGCCGTGCAGGCTGCTGAACGGCCCGTCCACGAGCTCCATGGTCAGGCGGCGCGGCGGCTCGAGCGCGTTGCGCGTGGTGAAGCGGGACGAGAACGGGCCCTTCGACAGCGAGAGGCTTGCGACCAGGCCGCCGGGCTCCCGGGACAGGACGGCGCTGGCCGTGCAGCCCGGCAGGAACTGCGGGTACGACTCCACGTCCGCGACGAGCGCGAACATGGCCTCCGCCGGGTACGGCACGATCGCGCTGCGATGGACTTCGCGCATCGGATGTGAATTTGCTTCTACAGCCCCACTGAACTTGGCAGGATTGTTGCCGAATGAGCGCGAAGAAATCCAGCAAGCCGGCCGGAACCACGAAGCCGAAGAAGGCGGACGCGACGCCGCGCCTGATCGCGGAGAACCGCAAGGCACGCTTCGACTTCTACATCGAGGACCAGCTCGAGGCCGGCATCGCGCTGCAGGGCTGGGAAGTAAAGAGCATGCGGGAAGCGAAGGCCAACCTGAAGGAGTCCTACGCCATCTTCCGCAACGACGAGGCCTGGCTGATCGGCGCGCACATCACCCCACTCACCTCCGCCTCGACCCACGTGGAGGCGAACCCCGTGCGCATGCGCAAGCTGCTCCTCCACCGCCGGGAGATCGACCGGCTGAAGGGCGCGGTGGAGCGGGACGGTTACACGCTGGTGCCCCTCGCCATGCACTGGGTCAATGGCCGGGCCAAGGTGACGCTGGGCCTCGCCAAGGGCAAGAACGTGCGGGACAAGCGGGACTCCATCAAGGACCGGGACTGGCAGCGCCAGAAGGGCCGCGTCCTGCGCCGCGGGTAGGAGCGGCTTCAGCCGCGACCCGCGTCCGCCGACCGGCGGGCGATGATCTCCATGCAGACCCGGTAGCGTTCGCTCACGGCGTAATGCAGCGGCGTGAAGCCCTCCTCCGCGAGCAACGCCTGGAGTCGGGCCCGGCTGAAGTTGTGATAGTGCTCGAGCTCGGCCCAGTAGGGGTTGGCCCGGGCCGCGTCGAGCAGCCGCCAGGCCGTGCACCCGTAGTGCGGCATCGACAGGAACAGCACCCCGCCCGGTCGCAGCAACCGGTGCGCGGCCCGCAGCCCCTCCCGCGGAAAGGGCATGTGCTCGAGGACATCCGCGAAGCTCAAGACGCTGTACGCGCCCGGCTCGTCCAGCGCGGTGACGTCGGCGCACCGCGCCGGTATCCCGAGCTGGCGCAGCTTCCCGACCGAGCCGGGTCGCAGGTCGAGGCCCTCCGGCTCGAAGCCCCACTCCTCGGCGGTGAACAGCAGGGACCCATTGCCGAAGCCCACGTCGAGCCAGCGGCCATCCGGCACGTAGCGGGCCACCTGCTCGACGATCCGCGCCGACACGGGCCGCAGCTGCTCGAAGGCAACGCCGGGTTCCTGGTTCGGCTGGGTACGGGCAAAGACCGCCGCGAGCACGTCTTCGGGCAGGTAGCCGTCCGTGCAGACATGGCCGCAGCCGGCGCACTCGAGCCAGTTCATCAGTGGTGGCACGAGCGGGTGGTAGAGCGCGTGGCCCGTGCAGTCCGCCGAGAGCAGCGGCCTCCGCTCCGTGCCGCCGCAAAGCGGGCACGTGGCGTAGAGGACGCGCGGCCGGGGCTCGACCGCCATCGCCGGGGTCAGGGCGCCAGGGCAGAAGGACCGGGCGGCCCGCCCAGCAGCGCCCGGAACAGCACGGTGTCCTGCGCGTTCACGCCGCCGCTGCCGTTCAGGTCCGCATCCGGATCCGGGGTCCCGAGGCGACTGCGAAACAGGACCGTGTCCTGCGCGTTCACCACGCCGCTGTCGTTCAGGTCGGCATCGCAGCGGTTGCCATAGCCATCCCCGTTGGTGTCCCGCTGGTCCGCATTCGCGAGCTGGGTGCAGTTGTCGCAGGCGTCGCCGACGAGGTCGCCATCGCCATCGGCCTGGTTGCCGTTGGCGCGGGCCGGACAGTTGTCGGCCCGGTCGAACAGGCCGTCCTCGTCCCGGTCGATGCCGATGCGGATTCCGGAGCCCGGCGGGACGCAGCTCCAGGTCAGTTCCTGGCCGGGAACGGCGGCGAGCGCGCGGAGGTCCGCCTCGGCGAGCAGTGCCTCGGACGGCAGGTCGCTGCGGAACAGGCCGTCGGCCTGGCGGACCCAGCCGCGCGCCCCGCCACCCGGCTGGCCCGTCACCCGCCCCTTCGCCACCAGGTCGCAGTTGCCGAGGCCGGCCTGGCTCACCAGCAGGTCGATGCGGGGCGAGGCCGTCGCGGCGTTGAGGCTGGTCAGCGTCACCTGCTGGCCGACGACCGGCTTCAGGTCGCTGTCCATGGCGAACATGAACTGCTCCATCTGGCGCCGCTCGGGGTCCCCGCCCGCGAAATTGAAGACGGTGGCCCGGAAGAAGCGGAACAGCGTGTCCATGCTGCCGTCGTGCAGGTAGCCGAAGCCCCGGATCTGGTTGCCGGTGTTGCCGTTGTTGCCGGCACTCGTGAAGGGCACCGCCGGCATGCCGAACATGCCGGCCTTGGCGTACAGGTTGCGCAGGTGGGGGATCTTGAAGTGCTGGGGCTCGTTCTCGAAACTCGCCCGGCCGTCGGTGCCGAAGAAGCCGGCCGTCGTGCTCAGCACGTGGCACCCCGCGCAGGTGAGGGTGTCCACGATCCGGGTGAAGTAGATCTGGCGCCCCGCGTCCTGGGCCGGGGTAAGGCTGTCGTCGAGGGCGCGAATCGGGTTCGGCGGCAGGGCGAGGGCCAGCGCGAAGTCGGCAAAGGCCTGCATCTCGCCGTCCGTCAGCGGGCCGCTCCGGCCGAGCAGGCTCGCGAAGGCCCCGTTGAATTTCTTGAACGCCGCCACTTCGTCGCCGGCGCTGCCGCCCTGATCGTTGCCGCCCGTGCGGTCACCCCGCCAGTGCATCGAGCCATTGTTCGCCATGCCCCGGAGGGTCTGGGTGGTCATCGGGCCCTTCAGCGGGTGGAAGTCGCGGTAGAAAGCCGGCGGGTTGTTGAGCGGCCCCAGGGTAAAGGTCAATGGATTGTTGAGGACCTGTTCCAGGGGATTGCCGAGGTCCCACGCCAGCGAATCGAGGTCGCCGTCCACGTGGCAGCTGCCGCAGGCCGCTTCGCCGTTGCTGGAGGTCAGGCTGGCATCGGCCATGAACTGCCGTCCGTTGCGCACGCTGGCCGGCTCGGGGTTCGGCAACAGGTAGTGCGACTGCTCGGCGCTGGTCGCCAGGTCGACGACGGAGATGCCGTTGTCGAAGCGGGTGAGCACGTAGAGGCGATTGCGGCCTTCGTCGACGACGAGGCCGGTCGGGCCACCCCCCGTCACGGCAATGTGATCGGCGGTGCTGGGGGTGTAGGTGTCGTTCTCGACCTGCGCCGCGTCGAGGACCGCGATCTTCCCGGAGCCGGAAGCCGCCACGTACAGGCGCGTCCCGTCGCTGCTGACCGCAATGCCCCGGGGCAGTGCCAGGCTTCGCGCCTTGACGTCGGCCGGCGCCGGCGTCACCGCGTAGTTGATGTGCTTGTTTAGGTGCCGTGGCTGCACAGTCACCGCCAGCGGGTCGATGACCGTGATCCGCGTCTGGTGCTGCCGGCCCAGCACCGTGGAAAAGGTGCTGCCCGGGCCCGATGCCGGTCGCGTGCCCTCGAAGCGCACCTCGTTGCGCGCTTCAGTGTTGGTCACGTAGAGACGCCCGGTCACCGGGTTCACGGCCATGTTGAACAGCACGGTGCCGACATTGGCGAACGTGGCCGCCGGGCTCGGCGGGTCGGCGCTGGCGTTGATGGCGAAGACATCCTGGTCGGGCAGGCTGAAGCGGACGACGCCATCCCAGTTGCGGCCGAGCTCGTCCACCCAGTGACTGCCATCGTGGCGCACGATGAGGCCGGACTCCGGCTGCAGTGCGCCGTTCGTGTCCACGTTGGGCGCGGGAATGCCGCCGGGAGCGGTGGCACCACTCACCGTACAGGCCGGGGCGGCCGCGCGGCCGTTGCAGACGGCCCCTTCGTTGACCGTCGTGGTCCGGTTGCCGGAGTGGAAGACCGCCGCGTACACCACGCTGCCGTCCGGCGACGCGGCCAGCGCCCGGGGCGTGTCGCCGAAGAACGTCAGCACCGGGACGGTCATGCCGGGTATCGGCGTGCCCGGGGCGTTGGCGTCGAAGACCCAGACGTCGGCCCTGCCCGTGCCCGGCGACGTCAGCTCGCCGGGATTGGCCGGATCATTCCAGGGACTGTTCTGGCCGCGGTGGGCCGTCGTGACGAAGGCCCGGTTGCCACCGGTGCCGGCGAAGACGATGTCCCGGGGTTCGTCGCCCACGAGCAGGGTGCGGGTCACGGCGGGCGTGGCGGCCGCCGCATCAACGATGCTGACGCTGTCGGACAGGTGGTTGACGACCCACGCCTCCCCGTTCGGGCGGATCGCCACCGCGACCGGCTCGAGGCCGACGGGTACCGACGCCGCGTGCCGGAGCCCGGCGGCGAG
>CAZTGY010000129.1:0-7481 GCA_964613445.1 uncultured Chromatiaceae bacterium
GATGGCCCGCTGCTCGGGTGTGAACCGGCCATTCACGGGGTAGGTGCGCGTCACATCGGAGGCGTAGTAGTCGTACTCGCAGCCGGCGTCCACCAGCAGCAGGTCGCCATCCTCCATGCGCCGGTCATTGGAGTGGTAGTGCAGGATGCAGGTGTTGGCTCCGGACCCGACGATAGGCTGGTATGACGGCTGTGCCCCGTGGGAACGGAACTCGTGCATGAACTCCGCCTCGATCTGGTATTCGAACAACCCGGGCCGGCACAGGCTCATGGCGCGCCGGTGGGCCTGGACCGCGATCCGGGCAGCCCGTCGCATGACACCGGCCTCCTCCCGGCTCTTGTAGAGGCGCAGGTCGTGGAGGAAGTGATCGAGGGCAATGAACTCGTCCGGCGTGTGGGTGCCCGCGCCACCGCGAATCCGGAGCCTGGAAACCCAGCCCATGAGGCGCTGCTCGAATTCAGGATGTGCGCCCATGGTGTAGTAGACCCGGTCGCAGGCCCCCACGATCTTCGGCAGCATCTCCTCGACGGCGTCGATGGGATAGGCGGCGTCCGCGCCGAACAGCGTCACGGCATTCGCTTGCCCGGCCCGCGTCCCATCCCAGGTCTCCTTGTCGGGGTCGCGCTCCCGGCAGAACAACAGGTACTCACCCTGCGGACGGCCCGGGGCGAGCACGGCCACTGCGTCAGGCTCGGCGAAGCCGGTAAGGTAGTAGAAGTCACTGTCCTGTCGGTAAGCGTACTGGACGTCGCGGTTTCGCAACCGGGTCTGGGCGGCGGGAAGGACGGCAACGGAGCCCCTGCCCATCATCCGCATGAGCTGCCGCCGCCGGCGGAAGAATTCTTCATTGTTCATGGGCGGGCTTCAGTGGATACCTGCAGACTGCACGCGCTGCCGGACCTCGCTGAGCTCTTCGTAGACCAGCTGCACGCTCACGCGCACGTACTCCACGAGTTCTGCGTAGGCCGCCTCGCCCTCGGCATCGGCCTCCTCGTCGCCGACCGAAACCTGGGCCATTTCGCCAAAGTCGCGGACGATCTCGGCGGTATTGCCGCTGCCCAGCTCCGCCTCGGCATCGCCAATGCGGGCTGCGACGAACAGCCCGTGGTTGAAGCCCTGGCACCACTGGGCGAGGCAGTCGACGCGCTCCACCAGGGGCTCGGAATCGTCGGGAAGCAGGGGGTGGAAGGTCATGTCGGCGCCTTCAAGGGCGGCCCCGGTGCTGGCCGCCAGGGCCTCCAGCAATGCGCTGGTCTGCCTGGCTGCGGGTTCGCTGGCCTGGGCATCGGCCAGGGTTTCCGCCAGCCAGGCCGCCTGGCCGCCAGTACCGAGCCCGCACACCAGGCCGCAGAGGCTGCCGTGGGCTTCCGCGGCGTCCGTAGCCGCTTCCACGCGGCGCAAGCCCTCGTTCACGCGATCGAAGGAGGGGGTTTCGGTCGTCGTCGGGGCTTTTAACATCATCCGGAACCAGCAGTTATCCTAGCATCGCGCCCGATGCCGATTCAGCACCGCCCCGCATTTGACCCTGCGTGCGGGGTGACACTATATTGACTTCATGACGGACGCATTGGAAAAGACTTTTACGCGGGAACTCGAGCGGCTGGAGCGCCGGCTGGACGAACTCGTGGTGATCACGACCCAGCTGAAGGAAGAAAACCGTTCCCTGCGCCAGCGACAGGACAACCTGATTGCAGAGCGGGCCACCCTGTTGCAGAAGAACGAGCAGGTCAGGGCCCGGGTTGAGGCGATGATCGGCCGACTGAAGGCCATGGAGCATGGCTCGTGAGCGAAGCCTACACTCAGGTCAACATCAAGATCCTCGAGAAGGAATACCAGATCTCCTGCCCCGCCAGCGAGCGCCCCGCGCTCATCGAATCCGCCGATCTCCTGAACCGGAAGATGCGCGAGATCCGGGACACCGGCAAGGTCATCGGCCTGGACCGCATAGCCGTCATGGCGGCCCTGAACATGGCCAACGAATTGCTGCGTTCTCGCAGCACCGGCGAACACCTGGAAGGCGACGCCAAACTGCGGCTCCAGGCCATGCGGGAGCGCGTCGAGGGCGCACTGCAGACCAGTCGCCAGCTGGAACTCTGAAGCCCCAGGCGCACTTGCGTCACATTTTTCCCGCGAACAGCGCCTATACTGGCCCCAGGTCTCTCCTGCGGTGTTCGACAGCGGCTTGATAGGTCTCTCGACCCTTAATCGCGCTTTCGGGACTGCGTACTGCCGGCAGTTTGTGCACGACCGGCCGGGCCAAATACCCGGGCGGGAAGCCTGCTCTGCCGCTTCTGGTCCCACCTGATGCTCTTGGTCTGAGAGCAGCAGGCTGCACCGGCACAGGCGGGAGAGACCGCCTTCTTTCCTGGTCAGCGGCATGCCCACAGACCCCTCCGACGAAGGCCGAGTTCGCGGCAACAAACTCAGCCTCCGGCGCCGGATCCGCGCCAGGCGCAGCGCCCTCTTGCCGGCCGTGGCCCGCATCGCGGCCTTCAGCGCCGTCCACCGACTCTGGTCCCTGCCCTGCCTCGCACGTGCGCGCCGGCTGGCAATCTATCTGCCTGCGGCCGGCGAGCTCGACTGCACGCCAATGGCACTGCAGGCCTGGCGCCGGGGCCGGCAGGTGTTCCTGCCCGTGATCGCTGGCCGCACACTGCGTTTTGCGCCGTTTCATCCGGGCTCGGATCTTCGCGCCAATCGCTTCGGCATCCCCGAACCCGTCACTCCGCGACGCAACTGGCGCAACGCCCGCCAGCTCGACGTCATCGTCGCACCACTCGTAGCGTTCGACAGTGATGGACGACGGCTCGGCATGGGCGGCGGCTTCTACGACCGCACGCTCGCATTCCGCACGCGACGGTCACGCGGGCGCAGGCCGCATTTCATCGGGCTGGCGTTCGAGATGCAGAAGGTTGCGAAGCTGCCTTCCGATGCGTGGGACGTTGCTCTCGACGCTGTCGTCACGGAGTCAGCAACGTATCGGTTCATGTGAGTTGTTGTCTGCCTGCAACCGGTGTCAAGCTCAAAATCACCCCCCTTGCTGGAATTTTGCAAACTGTTGTATATACTCAGACCCGTCTACCCCGACACGGAGACTAAAACTATGGCTACGAAGAAGAAGGCTGCATCGAAGAAGAAGACCAAGAAGAAGGCTGCGAAGAAAAAGCGTTAGAGATGACGCGTTGGCGTGAGGCCCTAAAAAGGTCTCACGCCAATCCTCGAAAGGGGAAACGCGCAAAGATCGGTGCCCGCCTCTGGCGGGCACTTTTTTTTGCGAGATCCCATCTGACGGGTACCATCGGACACCATCCTTTCCTGGTAAAGGCGCGCTGAAATGGCCATGAATCAAGACAGCCGCAAGGAACTGGCAGCCAGGGCCGCCCTGGAGTTCATCAAGCCAGGGATGGCACTGGGGGTCGGCACGGGATCCACCGTGAACTTCCTGATCGACGCCATGGACCGGTTCCGCGGCGACCTGGCCGCCGTTGTCGCCAGCTCACGCGCCACGGAAGCCCGCCTGCGGGCGCGCGGCTTCACGGTCGTGGAACTGGACCAGGCCGGTGACCTGGACCTCTACGTCGATGGCGCGGACGAGGCCAACAAGCACTTCCACCTGGTGAAGGGCGGCGGGGGCGCTCTGACGCGGGAGAAGATCCTGGCGGCGGCATCCCGCAAGTTCGTCTGCATCATAGACAGCAGCAAGTGGGTGGCGACCCTCGGCAAGTTCCCCCTGCCCGTCGAGGTCATCCCCATGGCCCGTTCCTTCGTGGCGCGTCAGTTCGTCAAGCTGCGGGGACAGCCGGTCTGGCGCGAGAACTTCGTGACCGACAATGGCAATCAGATCCTGGACGTGCACAACCTGCAGATTGCGAATCCGCCGGAACTGGAGAGCCGCCTGAACCAGATCCCGGGAATCGTCACGGTAGGCCTGTTTGCCAACCGGCCGGCCGACACCATCCTGATGGCGGAGGACGGTGGCGTGAAAAGAATGGATCGCCGCTAGAAACGAAAAGGGCCCGCTAATGCGGGCCCTTCAGGTAGTGGCTGGGGGACTAGGATTCGAACCTAGGTTCTCGGAGTCAGAGTCCGATGTCCTACCGCTGGACGATCCCCCAGTGGGAAGGACGCATTATAAGCATGCCCCGTCCGCGGCAGGCAGCACGCGGGTTAGCGCTTCGAGAACTGCGTCGCGCGACGGGCCTTGCGCAGACCGACCTTCTTGCGCTCGACCTCGCGGGCGTCGCGGGTGACGTAGCCGGCCTTCCGCAGCGGGGAACGGAGGCTCTCGTCGTAGGCCATCAGGGCCCGGGTGAGGCCGTGGCGAATGGCGCCGGCCTGGCCAGTGATGCCACCGCCGGCCACGTTCACGATCACGTCAAACTGCCCGTCCAGCTTGGTCAGCTCCAGGGGCTGCCTGACGATCATGCGGGCGGTCTTGCGGCCGAAAAACACGTCGAGCGGCTTGCTGTTGACGGTGATGTCGCCCTTGCCGCGGCGGATGAAGACCCGGGCGGTGGACGCCTTGCGGCGGCCGGTGGCGGAGTATTGCTGGGACTGCGTGGCCATATTGGGTTTGGTGCCTGCCTGATCGCGTTCGGTCGTTGATTACAGCTTGAGGGGCAGCGGCTGCTGAGCCTGGTGCTCGTGCTCGCCACCCGCATAGACACGGAGCTTCTTCAGCATCGTCGCACCCAGGCTGTTCTTGGGCAGCATGCCCTTCACGGCCTTCATGAGCGCGCGCTCGGGATGCTCTTCCATCATCTTGCCGAGGGTAACCGTCTTCAGGTTGCCCATGTAACCAGTGTGATGCTGGTAGACCTTGTCCTTGAGCTTGTTGCCGGTCGCCTTGATGCGCGACGCATTGACCACGACGATGTAGTCACCGGTATCCACGTGGGGCGTGAAGATGGCCTTGTGCTTGCCACGCAGCCGGAAGGCAATGGCGGACGCGAGGCGGCCAAGCGTGCAGTCCGTGGCGTCCACCACGAACCAGTCGCGCCGCACCTCATGGGATTTGGCAGAGAACGTACCCATCTGAAACCTGTCTTTTTGGAGCTGTTCGGGACCCGTGCCCGGTGCCGGCTAGCCCGGGCACCCTCGGTCGGGCCGCAAAGTGTAGGCGGCTGGCCGGATTTTTTCAAACCGGGGGGCTGCCCCGCCCTGGTTTCGGCCCCGGCCAACGAACCCCGCCAGGGCCGGCAGACTGCCCCGGGGTGGACGCCGCGCAGCAGGCCGGTTGCCCGGCGTCGCGGCCCGCCACCATAATCCCGGCCATGCCCGGCGCCCACCTGATCGACAGCCTGCTGGCGGAACTCGATAACGGCCTCCGGACGCTCGCGGCACCCGCAGAGGCGGGCCGTCCGAGCCCGGCGGCAGGCCTGCCAAGGCCTTCCCTCTCGGCGGACGAGCGGGCCTCGGGCGCCTCCCTCATGCGGGTAAACCATGCCGGTGAAGTAGCGGCCCAGGCCCTCTACCGGGGCCAGGCCTTCACCACCCGCGATCCCGCCCTCCGGCAAGACCTCCTGGGCGCTGCCCGCGAGGAGCAGGATCACCTGGCCTGGTGTGCCCAGCGGGTCAACGAACTCGGCAGCCGCACCAGCCTGCTCGGCCCGCTCTGGTACGCGGGCAGCTTCATGCTCGGTGCCGCTGCAGGCCTGCTGGGCAAGCCAGCGGGGCTCGGCTTCGTGGTGGAGACCGAGCGCCAGGTCGAGGAACACCTGTCGGGACACCTCGACCGCCTCCCGCCGGCCGACCTGCCGAGCCGCGAGATCGTTCGCCAGATGCGGACCGACGAGGTTGCCCACGGGACCCGCGCCCGCGAACTGGGCGGGGCGGACCTTCCCGGGCCCGTGCGGGCGGGCATGCGGGCGGTGGCCCGGGTCATGACGACCGTGGCTCACCGGCTCTAGGCAGGCCTTGCTTTGTGAGGGGCATCACAAATCCGGAAGGTGCCAGTTCACGCTGCCCGGGGCTTCGACTACCGTAGCCTCCGAATTCGACATATTCCTCGTACTGGTTCGGGCTACATCGACGATTGGGGGCCGGGGCGCGGGGGTCGGGCTTAAACGGATTTTGGCTTGAACGGGTTTATTGGGGAGAGACTGCAATGGCTGCTACTGGCAAAGCTCTGAGTGACGTCCCGGCGATCAACCGCTTTCTGACCTACTGTCGCGTGCGCACGGTGCCGGGCAAGACCGTGATGATTCACGCGGGCGACCTGCCCGACAGCCTCTACTACATCATCGACGGCTCGGTCGAAGTGATGATCGAGGACGAGGACGGCAACGAAATGGTCCTGGCTTACCTGAACAAGGGCCAGTTCTTCGGCGAGATGGGCCTGTTCCACGAGCAGCCCGCCCGGAGCGCCTGGGTGAGAACCCGCGTCAGCTCCGAGATCGCCGAGATGACCTACCCGCGCTTCCGCCAGATTGCCAGTGAGAGCCCCGGGCTCGTCTTCGAGCTGGCCACGCAGCTGGCTACCCGCCTCGACCGCACCAACCGCAAGCTCGGCGACCTGGCCTTCGTGGACGTCACGGGCCGCGTTGCCCACGCGATCATGGACCTCTGCAACGAGCCCGACGCGATGACCCATCCCGAGGGGATGCAGATCAAGGTCAGCCGCCAGGAGCTGTCGCGCCTGGTGGGCTGCTCCCGCGAAATGGCCGGCCGCGTGCTGAAGGTGCTGGAGGACCAGGGCCTGATCACGGCCACCGGCAAGACGATCGTCGTCTACAACGCCCGGCCGAAGCCCAAGCTGAAGGCGGTCGGGCTCTAGATCATCCCCTGTAGGAGCGCCTTCAGGCGCGACGGCATGAATCGCGCCTGAAGGCGCTCCTACAGGGTTATACCCCGCAACTCGGTCCGCATCCGGTTGATCGTGGCCGCGTAATCCTTGCTGCCGAAGATCGCGGAACCCGCCACGAACACATCGGCCCCGGCCTGCGCCACCGCGCGGATGTTATCGGGCTTTATTCCACCATCCACCTCGAGCCGGATCGGCCGGCCCAGCGCCCTGATCCGTTCGCGGATGGCCTTCAGCTTGGGCAGGCTGCCGGGTATGAAGGCCTGCCCGCCGAAGCCCGGGTTCACCGACATCACCAGCACCAGATCCAGGTTCGGCAGCGTGTAATCGAGCCATTCCAGCGGCGTGGCCGGATTGAGCACCAGCCCCGGGCTGCAGCCCAGTTCGCGGATCAGGCCGATGGTGCGATCCACGTGCTGGCTCGCTTCCGGGTGGAAGCTGATCCAGCTGGCACCCGCGCCGGCGAAGGCGCGCGCCAGCTCGTCCACCGGCTTCACCATCAGGTGCACGTCGATGGGCGCCTTGATGCCCCGCTTGCGCAGCGCCTCGCATACCAGTGGCCCGATGGTCAGGTTGGGGACGTAATGATTGTCCATCACGTCGAAGTGAATGATGTCCGCGCCGGCGGCGAGCGCGGCCTCGACCTCCTCGCCGAGGCGGGCGAAGTCGGCGGAGAGAA
>CAZTGY010000130.1:0-7453 GCA_964613445.1 uncultured Chromatiaceae bacterium
CCCAGGGCCAGTCGCGGGCTCTGCCGCCGGCATCTGCGCTCTGGTTCCTGATGATTCCCATCTTCGATGCCGTCTCAATGATGCTCCGCCGGATACTGAAGGGGCGGTCGCCATTTGCGGCGGACAGGGAGCACCTGCATCACATCTTCCTGCTGGCTGGCTACTCGGTAAACGAGACCGTGCTCGTGATGACGGGTGTAGCCAGCTGTGGCGTCTTTATCGGCCTGGCCAGCATCTACTTCCAGCTTCCAGAGCTGGTCGTTGCCCTGGCATTCCTGCTGACTGGGATCGGGTACTTCTGGATGATCAGTCATGCCTGGAAGGTAATGCGCTTCCTTCGGACCCCCATTTGCCGCCGCCAGGGTGCCGGTGATCGCCGGCGCGGCGCCAACACCGGTTACACGGGTCCCGAGCGGCGTTCGGGCCTGGACCGGCGCTCGGGACAACCCTCATCAGATCTGGCAGAAGACGGGGAACCGGCGTTGCGCCGCCCAATCGACGCCATGGCACCAGTTGCCGGGCGGGGGTCGATTGCGCCCACGGGTCGACCTCACTCCTGACCCTGGCCGCTTGGCTGCACCTGCCAGGCAGCTGTTATCCAGTAGCCCGCTGCTTGGGCAAATGTCCCCGCCAGCGTCGCAGGCGCAAGCAAGGCCGTACCCGGTCCGTGGCCCCGTGCCAGGAACCGCTGCTCGCCGGTCACGAAGAGTATTTCCACGTCCTCGAACTCCAGGAAACCGCCGGTAAGGGGCGCAATGCACTTGTAGATGCTCTCCTTGGCGCTGAAGATCAGCTTGGCTCTTTGCGAAGGTGCTGCCGACGTGGCCAGACTCGCCAGTTCCTCAGGCCGGCAAACACGCTCCAGGAGTTCCGCATCGAGCGCCACGGCCGGCTCGAGATCGATGCCAATCGCGCGCAGCACGGTGTCTCTTGCCGCAACGGCCAGCACCAGTTCCCCCGCGTGAGAAATGCTGCCCACGAAGCCGGCGGGCCACCGCGGCGCCCTGTCGGGGCCTACGGCCACCGCCGGTGAGTTCAGCCCCAGCTGCCCCAGCGCACGCCTCGCGTGATTCCGGCCGGCAGTGAACTCCTGCAGCCGTCGCGGGCTCATTCGAGCCGCCGAAGCCAGCTCTTCTGCTGCCAGGGGCGGGGCAGGGGCGGCAATGACGCCGGCGCTGGCAGCCACCCCCTCGGGCAGCATCAGGGCGATGGCAGTGCGGATTTCCAGCAACTCGGGGTCCTGCATTCCGGCAGTGTGCCAACAATCCGGATAAAATCCGACGCAGCACTCCACTGCGCAGGTCATCATGACGGTCAAGACGCGCTTTGCCCCGAGTCCGACGGGATTCCTCCACATCGGGGGAGTACGGACAGCGCTGTTTTCCTGGCTCTATGCCCGCCACCATGGGGGCCAGTTCGTCCTGCGCATCGAGGATACCGATCGGGAGCGCTCCACCCAGGCGGCGGTGGACGCGATACTCGATGGCCTGGCCTGGCTGCGGCTGGACCACGACGAGGGGCCGTATTACCAGACCCGGCGCTTTGGGCGCTATGCCGAGGTTGCTGATCGCCTGCTGCGGGAGGGCAAGGCCTATCGCTGCTATTGCACCCGGGAGGAACTGGAGGCCAGGCGGGCTATCCAGATGGCCCGGGGCGAGAATCCACGCTATGACGGTCGGTGCCGGGATCGCGCCGGGTCCGTGCCTAGCGTCGACCCGGTGCTGCGATTCCGGACCCCGGACGATGGCATCACCATCGTCAATGACCTGGTTCGGGGGCGTGTCGAGTTTCAGAATGCCGAGCTGGACGACCTCATCCTGATGCGGTCGGACGGCACGCCCACGTTCCATTTCGGGGTCGTCGTGGATGACGGCGACATGGGGATCACCCATGTCATTCGCGGTGACGACCACCTGAACAACACGCCGCGGCAGATGCACATGATCCGGGCGCTAGGCTATCCAGTGCCGGCTTACGGCCATCTGCCGATGATCCTTGGCAGCGACGGCGCCAAGCTCTCCAAGCGCCACGGAGCAGTCAATGTCCTCGAGTACAGGGATGAGGGGTTCATTCCGGACGCCTTGCTCAACTACCTCGTGCGGCTCGGCTGGTCCCACGGTGACCAGGAGCTGTTTTCCCGCGAGGAGATGATCCGGCTGTTCGATATCAGTGGCGTCAACGCATCCGCGTCGCGCTTCGACGGCGAAAAGCTCAAATGGATCAACCAGCAGTACCTCAAGCACGCCCCCGTGGCCAGTCTGGAGGCTGAGTTCGGGCGGCAGCTGCAGCGTGCGGGGCTCGATCCGTCCCGGGGGCCCGCGCCAGGTGCCGTGATCGAGGCGTACCGGGAGCGGGCGGCGACGCTGCGCGAACTGGCAGCAAGTACTGAGTACCTTTACCGGGAGCCCCTGCAGATCGACGCCGTGGCCGCCCGGAAGCACCTGACCCCTGCCATAGGGGCACCACTGGCGCTGTTGGTGACACGGCTGGGGGCACTGGAAAGCTGGACGCGCGGCGACATTCACGGGGTGATGACGGCAGTGGCCGCAGAGTCCGGTATCGGCTTTGGCAAGCTTGGCCAGCCCGTGCGCATCGCAGTGACGGGGGGCACCGTATCACCCCCGATTGACGTCACGCTCGAGCTCCTGGGCCGGGAAACGGTTCTGCAACGCCTCGGCGGGGCGCTTTCCTTGACAGGTTCCAGCGCGGTCGCGTAGATTCCCGCGCCAGCCGTGTGGGGCTATAGCTCAGCTGGGAGAGCGCTTGCATGGCATGCAAGAGGTCGTCGGTTCGATCCCGACTAGCTCCACCAGACTTTCTCTCGCGCGCTGCGCCTTGCATTTGCGACCGGTCCCCATCGTCTAGAGGCCTAGGACATCGCCCTTTCACGGCGGTAACCGGGGTTCGAATCCCCGTGGGGACGCCAAACGCCTGCCTGCCGGGGTGGTTGCCGCTGCCCCCGATACTCCGCCAGATTCGTGAATTACGCGCTAACCATCTGACTGGATTGGCATTATGATGGGCGCGTGATCGCTACATTTCTCAATCCTGCGCTGTGGGCGGGGGTCATGGCCCTCGTCTATGCGTTGGTGGGTGCGTACGTGCTGCTGGCCCAGGGCAGCGTACTGGTACGCACCCAGATGCTGGGCGTTCTCGTCACCTCGACCGTCTGGGGCGTCCTGGTGGCGCAGCCGGCGTTATTCGACCTTTCCGGTGGCTTCTCTGCCGGCTTCTACGGCCTGCAGGTCGTCCATCTCTTCAGCTGGTACGCGCTGATTCACCGGCTGCTCAGTGGTCCCTACGAGCAGTCCATGCCCGAGGTCGTCAAGCGTCTTCTGCGGCTCTTCTGGGCGGTGGTTCTCTGCGCTTCAGGGCTGATGGTCTGGCTGGCATTGCGGGAGGGTACGCCGTGGCAGGGAATGCTGTTCAGCGTCTCTGCCGCGAGCATCGCTCTGGTCAGCCTTGCCCTCGCGGCCCAGCTGGGGCGCGACGCGCCTGTCGAGAGCCGGACGGCCCTCCGCTCCCTGGTGGCAGCCTCGGGCCTTGCCACGGGTGCGCAGGCTGCCCTCGCCATCGTCGCGGCGGCAGGGGCGGGGGTACCGCGTCCGTTGCTTGGCGGTACCGGGGCGGTGCTGGTGGTGTCCGGCCTTCTGCTTTTGTTCGGACTCCGGCTGCGTCCCCAGTGGTCACTGGCGATCTTCGTATCCCCGGAAGCACGCAGCTACGCACCACGCTTCCTGGGTACCCTGTCCATACTCCTGCTGGTGCTGCTGCTCTTGCCCGTGTTCCGGACCATGGAGCCAGCGGCTGCCCAGCAGGCAGCGGTGCTGCTGGCCCTGGCGGCCGGGGCCCCCATGGGCTTCATGCTGTTCTCGGAACGCCTCAATGCCCGACTCCGCGTCTACGTCAGCAAGCACTTCCTGCCGTTTCGGTACGACTACCGGGAAGAGTGGCTGCGACTCATCGACACGCTCGTCTCGCCCGATTCCAGGTCGCCGCTCCCGGAGCGTGTCATTCGCGGCGTTGCCCAGATCGTCGGCAGTCCAGCCGGCGTGCTCTGGATGCGGGCGAGTGACGGCAGCGCCTTCACGGCAACGGCCGGCTGGAACACCCGGACATTGCCTGCGGAGAGCATCCTCCCGGACGATCCCGCACTGGTGTTCATGCTCGAGCGCCAGTGGACGATCGACACGGCCGAGCTTGCGCGTCGTCCCGAGCTCTATGGGGGGCTGCGCCGGCCGGAGTGGCTGGCGTCCTTCCCCGAAGGCCTGCTAATCGTCCCGCTGATCAGCAATGAGACGCTGATCGGCCTTATCGTGCTGTTCCAGTCGAGCTCTGCGTTCCGCCTGACCTTCGAGGAGATCGATCTCCTGCGGACCTCCGGCCGGCAGGTTGCCGCGTTCCTTGCCCAGTACGATGCTGACCAGCGGCTTGCCGAGGGACGACAGTTCGAGGCGTTCAACCGGCTGACGGCGTTCGTTATGCACGATCTGAAGAACCTCATTGCGCAGCAGTCGCTGATGGTGCAGAACGCGGCCCGGCACAAGGGCAATCCCGCGTTCTTCGAGGATGCCATGGCGACCATCGACAACTCGGTGGCCCGGATGAACAAGCTCCTGCAGCAGCTCCAGAGCGGCGAGACCGCTGGCCCCCGCCAGCGCGTGCGGGTGGTTGCCCCCGTCGCCGATGCCATCGAGCGGTGCCGATCGCGGGAGCCCTTTCCCGAGCTCGTGGACGAGTCGGATGATCTGCACGTCTGGATAGATCGTGAGCGTTTCACGACGATCCTTACGCACCTGATCCGGAATGCCCAGGAAGCGAGCATGCGTGATGGCCATGTTACGGTACGCGTGGCGCAGGCTGATGCCGGCGCGCTGATCGAGATCGCCGACGACGGCTGCGGAATGGACCCTGAATTCGTCCGTGATCGCCTGTTCCGGCCCTTTGACACCACGAAGGGCAGCAAGGGCATGGGCATCGGTGCCTACCAGGCGAGAATGTTCGTCGTGGACTCGGGCGGTTCCCTGCGGGTCGAGTCGGAGCCGGGGCATGGCACCCGGTTCTACATCCGGCTCCCGGTCCATGACCCTGGAAGTGCGATGCCAGTCCCCTGACGCCGGTAGTTGGTGAGCTATTATCTCCGACAGGAGAAGCAGGAGAAATCGTTGACTGACCAGCGCAGGAAGCTACTCGTCGTTGAGGATGACCCCGGGCTGCAGAGCCAGCTACGGTGGTGCTTCACCGATTACGAGGTCCTGGTCGCGGAAGACCGGGAAAGCGCGCTCGCGCAGCTGCGCCGGCACGAGCCTCCCGTCGTTCTTCAGGACCTCGGCCTGCCCCCGGACGCTGAGGGGGTCAGCGAGGGCTTCGCGGCACTGGAGCAGGCATTGGCACTGCTGCCGGACACCAAGGTCATCGTGGTCACAGGGCATGGCGACCAGGAGAACGCGGTCCGCGCTGTGGGGCTCGGTGCGTACGACTTCTACCAGAAGCCGGTAGATACGGACACGCTGCACCTGCTCGTAGATCGGGCCTACCACATCTACGAGCTGGAGCGGCAGAACCAGCGCCTGTTGCAGCAGCAGAGTTCCTCTCCGCTCGATGGCGTAGTGGCAGCAAGCGAGCAGATGCTGCAGGTCTGCAGGATGATCGAGAAGGTGGCGCCCACCACTGCCACGACGCTGCTGCTGGGCGAGAGTGGCACGGGCAAGGAAGTGCTGGCCCGCGCCCTGCACTCCCTCAGTCCCAGGATCAGCAAGGGCTTCGTTGCGATCAATTGCGCCGCTATCCCCGAGAACCTTCTCGAGAGCGAGCTCTTCGGATACGAACGCGGGGCCTTCACGGGTGCCGTCAAGCAGACTCCCGGCAAAATTGAGCACGCCGATGGCGGCACCCTTTTTCTCGATGAGATCGGCGACATGCCCCTGGCGCTCCAGGCCAAGCTGCTGCGTTTCCTGCAGGAACGGGTGGTGGAGCGGGTCGGCGGTCGTGAGGAGATTCCGGTGGACGTGCGCGTAGTCTGCGCCACCAATCAGAACCTGGATGCGGCGATAAAGGAAGGACGGTTCCGGGAAGATCTTTACTACCGTATCAGCGAGATCACGATCCGCATTCCGCCGCTTCGCGAGCGCGAGGGGGGGTGCCGGATCCTTCTTGCCCGCACGCTGCTCGAGCGATTCGCGGCCCAGCACCGGAGGCAGTTCCGGGGCTTCAGCCCCGATGCGCAGAACGCGATTGAGAACTACGCCTGGCCGGGCAATGTGCGTGAGATGGAGAACAAGCTCAAGGGCGCCGTCATCATGGCAGAGGGCCGGTACGTCACGGCAGCTGACCTCGGTCTTGCCACTGATGGCGAGCAGCAGCCCAACGTGAACCTCCGGGAGGTGCGCAGGGAAGCCGAGACCCGGGCTATCCGTAACGCCCTCGCATACGCCGATGGCAACATTTCCAGGACGGCCCAGCTCCTCGGCGTTACGCGTCCGACGCTCTACGACCTGCTCGAAAAGTACGGGATCCAGTACGACAAGGAGCGCGGGGCCTAGCCCATGGGCTGCCGTTGCAGCCGGCGTTCCCAGCGCAAGGCGGACTCGACGATCAGGTCGAGGTCGTCATGCCGCGGTTGCCATCCCAGCACCTGCCTGATCCGGTCCGCGCGCGCCACGAGCACCGGGGGGTCGCCCGCGCGCCGGGGCTCATCCCGCCGCACCAGCGGCGTGCCATTGGCCCGGTCCACGGCGTCGATGACCTGCCGCACGCTATAGCCGTGCCCATAGCCGCAGTTCAGCAGGGTCGATTCGCCACCCAGACGGAGGTAGCGGAGGGCATCCAGATGGGCAGTCGCGAGGTCTTCCACGTGGATGTAGTCGCGGACGCCTGTCCCATCCGGGGTGTCGTAGTCGGTCCCGAAGATGGCCACGTAAGGTCGTTTGCCCACGGCGGCCTCACAGGCCACCTTGGTCAGAAGCGTCGCCTTACTGGTGGACTGGCCGAGCCGGCCGCCCGGGTCGGCACCCGCCACGTTGAAGTACCGGAGCACTACGTAGCCGAAGCCATGGGCAGTGCTGGCATCCCGCAACATCCATTCGCTCATGAGCTTCGAGGTGCCATACGGGTTGATGGGCACGGTCGGGCTGTCCTCTGCCGCGAATCCGCCCGGAGGGACGCCGTACACGGCCGCCGTGGATGAGAAGATGAAATGGCGGATACCGGCGTCCGCCGCGCACTCGATGAGGTTCCGGGTCGCGCAGGTATTGTTGCCATAGTACTTGAGTGGATTGGATACGGATTCCGGGACTATCGTGTGTGCAGCGAAGTGCAGGATCGTCTCGACCCGATGTTCGGCAATAAGCCGGCTTACGACATCGCGATCACCGGAATCACCGACGACGAGGGTGCCAGCAGTAACCGCCGATCGGAATCCCGTGCTCAGGTTGTCGAGGACGACGATGTCCTC
>CAZTGY010000131.1:0-1682 GCA_964613445.1 uncultured Chromatiaceae bacterium
CAGCGTTACTCAAACCCCGTGGTCACGAATGACGGCGACGGCACGTTCTTCGCCACGACTGGCAGCAACACGGGCGGTGCAGGCGAAAGCTCCACCACCGGCGCGCTCTGGAACTTCAACTACTACATCAACGTGGCGGGTCCGAGCGGCGTCAAGCTGACCGACTACGACATCAAGCTGTACTACGACTTCAACCCGGCCTTCGACAACGGTCCCGTCAATCTGGGTGTCGTCGACGTGACTGCCGGACTGAACCTCTTCAGCCCGCTGGCGACCAACGCCCAGGGTTCCGAGAACCTGATGTTCAGTTATCTGGCTGGCGTCTCGCCGTATCCGTTCATTACAACGCCGGGTGGCGCCTTTACCAGCTTCAACCCGAACGCCACCGGCGAGTACAACTTCGCCATCCAGGTGACCCGCGCCGGCTGGAATGTCGAGCAGGTCCGCATGGATGTGCAGGTGGTCCCGGTGCCGGCCGCCGTCTGGCTCTTCGGTTCTGCTCTCGGCCTGGTTGGCGTGATGCGCCGCCGCGCTACCTCGTAGCCTTCCTGCGACCGAGTCTCGCGACTCCCTGAAACCCCGCCTCGGCGGGGTTTTTGCGTTTTGGGGACAAACCTGATTTTTGCGGCGCCCGATGCATGGCGTTGCCTATGGCGCTGCATAATTAGGCATGTCCCCAAGATTCACCGGCTCGAGCACTTACGTCGCCACGGATGACCTGCGGCTCGCGGTCAACGCGGCCATCACCCTGGAACGGCCGCTGCTGATCAAGGGCGAGCCCGGTACGGGCAAGACCCGGCTGGCGGAGGAAGTTGCCCGTGGACTTGGCATGCCCCTGCTCGAGTGGCACATCAAGTCGACAACCAGGGCCCAGCAGGGGCTCTACGAGTACGACGCCGTGTCGCGGCTACGGGATTCCCAGCTCGGCGATCCCAAAGTGCATGACATCGCCAACTACATCGTGCCCGGGATGCTCTGGCAGGCCTTCGCCAGCGACACGCCGGTGGTCCTGCTCATCGACGAGATCGACAAGGCCGACATCGAGTTCCCCAACGACCTGTTGCGGGAGCTGGACCGGATGGAGTTCTACGTCTACGAGACCCGGCAACTCATCAAGGCCAGGCAGCGGCCGCTGGTGTTCATCACCAGCAACAACGAGAAGGAGCTGCCGGACGCCTTCCTGCGCCGCTGCTTCTTCCACTACATCCGGTTCCCGGACAAGGCGACCATGGAGCAGATCGTCGAGGTGCACTACCCGGGCATCAAGAAGGCGCTGCTGAAGGAGGCGCTGGAGGCCTTCTTCGCCGTCCGCGAGGTGCCAGGACTCAAGAAGAAGCCCTCTACCTCGGAGCTGCTGGACTGGCTCAAGCTGCTGCTGGCCGAGGACATCCCGCCCGAGGCGCTCCGCACCGACGACCGGAAGTCCATCATCCCGCCGCTCCACGGGGCGCTCCTGAAGAACGAGCAGGACGTGCATCTGTTCGAGCGCCTCGTCTTCATGTCCCGGCGAAATGGCGCGTAGGAGCGGCTTCAGCCGCGAGGGAATTGTCCCTTCGCTCGCTATCACGCTCGCTGCGGGAATGTCCCCTCGCGACTGAAGCCGCTCCTACGCGCCATGCTGAGCCAGTTCTTCTTCACCCTGCGAGAGCACCAGGTCCCGGTCACGATCCCGGAGTACCTGA
>CAZTGY010000131.1:1692-7436 GCA_964613445.1 uncultured Chromatiaceae bacterium
GTACCTGACGCTGCTGCAGGCGCTGAAGAGCGACGTCATAGGGCCCAACATCGACGAGTTCTACCTGCTGGCCCGCTCAGCCCTGGTGAAGGACGAGGTCCACTTCGACAAGTTCGACCGGGCCTTCGCGGCCTTCTACCAGGGCATCGAGTCCGCCACCGGCCCGGGCCACGAGATCCCGCTGGAGTGGCTGCGGAAGCAGGCGGAGCTGAACCTGACTCCCGAGGAGAAGGCGCTCATCGACTCCCTCCTGAAGTCCGAGGGAGGCTGGGACGAGCTGATGAAGCGCTTCCGGGAGCGGCTCGCCGAGCAGAAGGGCCGGCACGAGGGCGGCAACAAGTGGATCGGCACCGCCGGGAGGTCGCCTTTCGGTGCCTACGGCTACAACCCGGAGGGCATTCGCATCGGCCAGGAGGAATCCCGCAACCGGAGCGCGGTGAAGGTTTGGGATGCCCGGGAGTTCAGGAACCTGGACGGCGACGTGCAGCTCGGCACCCGCAACCTGAAGGTCGCGCTCCGGCGCCTCCGCCGCTTCGCCCGGGAGGGCGCCGCCAGCGAGCTCGATCTCGACGGCACCATCGACGGCACTGCCCGGAACGCGGGGCTGCTGGACCTGAAGCTCCGCCCCGAGCGGCACAACGCCGTGAAGGTGCTGCTGCTCCTCGACATCGGCGGCTCCATGGACGAGCACTCGCGACTCTGCTCCGAGCTCTTCTCCGCCGCGAAGACGGAGTTCAAGCACCTGGAGTTCTACTACTTCCACAACTGCGTTTATGACCACGTCTGGAACGACAACCGGCGACGCCACGGCCAACGCACCGCCACCTGGGACCTGATGCACAGGTTCAACCAGGACTACCGGCTGATCTTCGTGGGCGACGCCACCATGAGCCCCTTCGAGATCCTGCGCGCCGGCGGTTCGCTGGAGTACATGAACGAGGACGCGGGCGCCGAGTGGCTGCAGCGCCTCACTGGCGTGTACCAGCACTCGGTCTGGCTGAACCCGACCCCCGAGGAGAACTGGAGCTACCACTACACCATCGGCGTGGTGAAGGAACTGATGGGCGGGCGGATGTACCCGCTCACGCTGGACGGCCTGGACCGGGCCATGCGCGCCCTGGCCCGCAAGGGCGCGCCGCTGTAGGAGCGCCTTCAGGCGCGATGCCCCTGGGCACCTTCGAACGCCGCAATCCCACCCGCGCTTCAAACTCCGGTTACACTGGCTGCGGCGCAGCCAGAGGGGATTGGCTTGGAGCCGGATCAGAGCACCGGGCAGCACCTGTCCGATAGCAGCTTGCCCGCCGCACCAGCGGAGCCTGTCGAGGCACACCCGCCGCCCGAGCACCATCGCTTCGAGTTCCGGGGCCGGACCCGCGAGTACTTCCGCATCTGGGTCGTCAACGTGGCGCTCAGCCTGCTGACTCTCGGCATCTTCTCCGCCTGGGCCAAGGTGCGCCGGGAGCGCTGGTTCTACGGTAATACCTGGGTAGCGGGCGCGCCCTTCGAATACCTGGCGGAGCCGCTGCCGATCCTGAAGGGGCGGGCGGTGGCGGTCCTCGTCCTGTTGGCCTACGTGGGCGCAGGGCAGCTGGCGCCGGTGGCCCAGCCCGTGCTGCTGATCGCGCTGGGCATCGCGACGCCCTGGCTCGTGCACAACGGCCTCCGCTTCCGGGCCCGGTACTCGGGCTGGCGCTCGCTGAACTTCAGCTTCACCGGCGCGCTCCGGCCCGCCATCAATGTCTACTTCTGGCGGGTGGCCACCGTGCTCCCGACCCTGGGGCTCAGCTACCCCTGGGTACGGCACGGCCAGAGCCGTTACGCCGTCGAGGGCCATCGCTTCGGTGGCGAGAACGTCGGCTTCGAGGCCGGAGCTGGCAGCTTCTACCGGGTCTACGGCAAGGTGACGCTGCTCTTCCTGCTGCTGCTGGTGGTGGCCGTTGCGGTAGTGGTGGGACTGGTGTTCGGGCTCGCTTTCAACGGCGTATTTGGCGCCCCGGATTCGCAGCAGATGGCCGCGGTTTATGGCCTCACCGGCGTGGCCGCCGTCTACGCCACGCTGATCGCCGCCTGGGTGCTCGTGAGCACTCGCATCACAAACCTCACCTTCAATTCCGCGTCCATCGCCGGCCACCGCTTCCGCTCGTCGCTGCGCGCCCGGGACGTGCTGTGGCTGTACTTCACCAACACCCTGGCGGTGCTGGCCTCGGCCGGCCTGCTGGTGCCGTGGGCACGGGTCCGCATGGCACGCTATCGGGCGCGGCACCTGGCGTTGCTCACGGCCGGGCCGCCGGATGCCTTCCGCACCAGCGAGCGGCGCCAGCAGGGCGCCGCCGGCGCCGAAACCGCCGACTTCATGGACGTGGACTTCTCCCTGTGAGCCACCGGGGACTGCTCTACGACGGCGAGAGCGCCCGGCCCGTGCCGGTAACCTGGCAGGTCTCGGCCGGCGTGCTGCTGATCCGGGGCGACGAGATCGACCGCCAGCTGCCCGTGACGGGGGTGACGGCCACGTCGCGACTCGGCTCCATCCGCAGGGTCGTATACCTGCCGGGCGGCGCGCAGCTGCACAGCGACGACAACGACGCCGTCGACCAGCTGGTGTCACCCCGCGGCCTTGAGGCGGTGACGGACCGGCTGGAGCGACACGCGGCGGCGGTGGCGACGAGCCTCGTCCTGACGGTGGGCCTGGTGGGCTGGTTCTTCGCGCTGGGCCTGCCCTGGCTCGCGGACCGGGTGGCCCGGGCGATACCGCCGGAGATGGAGGAGGCGATCGGCGGGCAGGTGGTAAAGCTCATGGAGCAGTCCGTGCTGTCGGCGACGACCCTGGACGAGGACACCCAGGCGTACTTCCGCGGCCTGTTCGATGACTTCGTTGCGGACCTGCCCGACGGCGATCGCTACCGGCTGGAGTTCCGCTACATGCAGGGCCACCCGGCGAATGCCTTTGCGCTGCCCGGCGGAACGGTGCTCTTCACCGACGCGCTGATCGAGATGATCGAGGAGGACGAGGAATTCCTGGCCATCCTCGCCCACGAGCTGGGCCACCACCGGGAGCGGCACCTGACACGCTCGGTGCTGCAATCCTCCGCGGTGGTAGTGCTGGGCACGGTGGTGGCGGGCGACGTGAGCGGCGCGACGGCCGTGATGGTCGGCCTGCCGACCTTCCTGCTGGAGAACCACTACTCCCGGTCCTTCGAGTCCGAGGCAGACCGGTTTGCCTTCGCGGCGCTCACCGAGCGGGGCATCTCGCCCGCCTGGTTCGCGCGGATCATGGACCGATTCGCGACGAGCCCGGGTGGCGAGCCACCAGGGGACGAGCAGGGCAGCCTGCTGTCCTACGCCTCGACCCATCCACCGACGGCGGCGCGGGTGGCGGCGGCCCGGGAGGCGGGCGCGGACCTGCCGCCGCCTGGCCGGCTGATCGCGGACCGGATGGTGGCGAGGCTGGCGGCGGAGTCCCGTGCCGACGACCACGACTCCGCGGACATTCCGCGGGAGGCCCTGACCGGGTGCCTCGCGGGCAGCTTCACGGTCGAGGGCGAGGAAGGCCGGGTGGAGTGGATACAGCGGAACGGCCGGGACGGCACGCTGACACTGCAGACGACCTATACCGACGGGAGTGTGGGCCGCAGTCGGGGCTACTGGGCGCTGAAGGGGCAGTACCTGGTGGAGTACGTGGCGGACCTCAACGCCGCATACGGCGGGGAGTCACCCGCCGGCGTCACCTACAGCTACCAGCTCCTGAGCGCTGGCCCGGACCGGCTGGTGTACCGGCTCCCGGACTCGGGGGAGGAGAACGAGGCGGAGAGGGTGGCGTGCCCGGAGGGGTTGTAAGCTCTTGCATGAGCGGCGACCGCCGCGATCCGGAGTCCACGCCATGCTGATGCCCGGTTCCCTGCCAGCCCTCTTCCTCGGCCACGGCAACCCGATGAACGCCCTGGCCACCAATGCCTGGACCGGGGCCTGGCGGAAGCTGGGCCGCGACATCAGCACGGCCCATGGCCTCCCCAAGGCCGTGCTCTGCGTCTCCGCCCACTGGTATGGCCGGGGCTGCGCCGTCACGGCGATGGAGCGGCCGCGCACGATCCACGACTTCGGCCGTTTTCCCCCGGCGCTCTTCGACGTGCAATACCCCGCCCCCGGGGACCCGGCCCTGGCGGCCCGGGTGCAGTCCCTGCTCGGGGCGTTGCCGGAGCCGGTCGCCGCCATCCTCGACCAGGACTGGGGCCTGGACCACGGGACCTGGTCGGTGCTCTGCCACGTGTTCCCGGCGGCCGACGTGCCGGTGGTACAGCTGCACATCGACGCGACGAAGCCGCCGGCCTGGCACCACGCACTGGGCCGCGCGCTCGGCGTGCTCCGGGACGAGGGCGTGCTGCTCCTGGGCAGTGGCAACCTGGTGCACAACCTGATGCAGTACGACTGGGACCACCCCGGCCGCCCCGCCTGGGACTGGGCCGCGCGCTTTGAGGCCCGGGCCCGGGCGCTGCTGGCGGCGGGGGACTTCACGCCACTGATCGACTATCCGGGGATGGGAGCCGACGCGTTGCAGAGCATCCCCACGCCGGAGCACTACCTGCCGCTGCTCTACGTGCTCGGCGCCCGGCGGGACGGGGAGCCGGTGAGCTTCCCGGTGGAGGGCGTGGACGGGGGCGGGATCTCGATGCTGGGCGTGCAGGTCGGCCCGTAGGACCGGCCGTAGGAGCGGCCGTAGGAGCGGCTTCAGCCGCGACCCATCTTCAGCCGCGATCCCCGCCTCCCCGGCTTATCATCCACCCCCATGACCGACCCCATCGCCGACCCCGTCACCGACCTCCGTGACCGCCTGCGCCGCTTCGCCGCCGAGCGCGACTGGGACCAGTTCCACTCGCCGAAGAACCTGGCTGCCGCCCTGGCGGTGGAGGCCGCGGAGCTGCTCGAGCCCTTCCAGTGGCTCACCGGGGAGGAGAGCCGCCGACTTGATCCGGCCCAGCTCGCGGCCGTGCGGGACGAGATGGCCGACGTGCTCCTCTACCTGGTGCGGCTGGCCGACAAGCTGGACGTGGACCTGGTGGCGGCGGCACGGGAGAAGATCGGGAAGAACGGGGAGAAGTACCCGGTGGGGAAGGCTCGGGGGTCGAGCCGGAAGTACACGGAGTTGTAGGCGGGGCGGCGGTCGCGGCTGAAGCCGCTCCTACGGGGTGGACCGGGCCACGCGCAGGATCGCGGCCAGGCTCTTCTCCACGTCCTCCGCCGTCGTCGCCCAGGACGACACGCTGATCCGCATCGCCGGGTGGCCCTGCCACACGGTGGTGCCGCACCAGCAGGTGCCGTCGGCCTGGATGGCCTCGATCACGCGCCGGTTGCGGTCCGCGTCGCCGAAGCTCACCACCACCTGGTTCAGCACCACCTCGTTCAGGATTTCGAAGCCCGCGTCGCGCAGGCCCGCGGCGAAGCGCTGGGCGTGGCGCACGCAGCCGCCGATCATCTGCTCGACGCCGGACCGGCCCAGCGACCGCAGCGCCGCCCACACCTCCACGCCCCGGGCCCGGCGCGAGAGTTCCGGCGTGAAGTCCGACGGGTTCCGCTCCGGGCTCTCGCTGGGCAGGTACTCCGCGGTGATCGCCATGGCCGACTGCAGGGACGCACCGTCCCGCACGAAGGCGAGGCCGCAGTCGTAGGGCACGTTCAGCCACTTGTGGCCGTCGGTGGCCCAGGAGTCCGCCATGTCCAGGCCATTGACGAGGTGGCGTAGCGCCGGCACC
>CAZTGY010000132.1:0-7434 GCA_964613445.1 uncultured Chromatiaceae bacterium
TGGAGCTGCATTTCGCTGCTCTGGGATGCGTGGCGGGAGTCCCGTGACGATCGTGCCTGAAGGCGCCCGTGCCGCGGGCAGCCACTGGAACGGTCCCCGGCATATACTTGGATTCAAGCCTATCCCGCTCTGGAGACCGTCCATGCGTCCAACCGTTGCTGCTCTGACTCTGGCACTCCTGGCCTTGCCGGTCCTCGCTGAGGAGCCGGGCAATCTCTGGCGGGTCACCACGTCCATGGAAGGCGGTGGCATGACGATGCCCGGGCGGACCCAGGAGGTCTGCGTGCCCGTGAGCGCGGAGGGTCCGGAGGCCATGGCGCCCGAGGACAACCGTTGCCAGATGACCGACATCCAGCGCTCGCCTGGCCGGTTCACCTACAACGTCAAGTGTCCGGAAGGCTCGGGCACCGGCGAGATGACCTACCAGGGCAACGACAGCTACACCCAGGTCATGACCATGACCATGGAGGGCACGACGATGAAGATGTCGACCCAGGGCAAGCGGACCGGCTCCTGCGACGCCAGCAAGGTGAAGAAGCAGATGGCCGCGATCCAGGCCCAGTCGGCGGCGGGCATGGCCCAGGCGTGCGGCGGAGTGGTGGAGCAGATGATGCCCGCCCAGCTGCAGAGCCTGGAGTGTGACGCGAAGTACAAGGCCCAGCTCTGCGAGCGGTTCGGCACCAAGGACGGCTTTCGTGCCGTGGCGTCGCGGCAGCCCATGGGTCAGCCGATGTTCGATTCAGGCACGCTGCCCGAGGTCGCGAAGTACTGCGGCGTGCAGGCGGAGCTGCTCCGGGAGCGCCTGTGCAACGAGGCGAACAGCACCGAGGACCTGGATTTCCTGGGCGCCCAGTGCCCGTCACTGGCCCAGCCCATCGCCCAGCGCGAATGCGCGGGCCGGGGCTTCACTACCCCGCCCGCGGAGAAGTACCGGGAGTTCTGCAGCAACTACGCCCGGGGGGTGATGGATGGCGGGTCTGGCGACGGGGCGGTCACTCCCGCCACCGCCGAGCCCGCCACCAAACCGTCGGCTGACGACGTCCTGAAGGAAGGCGCCAAGCGCCTGAAGGGCCTGTTCGGCCGCTAGCGCTCCGGCCCCCGCGTAGTCCGGCAGCCGGTAGTGGCGCCCGATGCCGGCCGCCGGTAACCCGCAGCAGCGCTGGTGGCCGCCGTTCCTGGTCGTCCTCCTCGTTGCCGTCGCCTACGCCAACGCGCTGCAGGCAGGCTTCCAGTTCGACGACTGGGACGTGATCGTTCGGGACCCGCGGGTCCGGGACGTCGCGGCCTGGTGGGCGGCCATGCCGGGCATGCGGCCCCTGCTCAAGCTCAGCTATGCCCTCAACCACGCGAGCGGTGCGGGCGTTGCCGGGTTTCATGCCGTCAACGTGGCGATCCACGCCGGCAACGCGCTGCTGATCCTCTGGATCATGCGGCGCTTTGCCACCCAGCTGGGCGAGCAGGCGGCCGTGGCTGGCTGGCTGGCGCTGGCAACGGCGCTCATCTTCGTCCTGCATCCGGTGCAGACGGAGGCGGTGACCTACGCTTCAGGCCGTTCCACGTCACTCAGCTCCCTGTTCGCCCTGGGCAGCCTCGCCGCCTGGCTCCGCTGGCGGGACCGGACCGGCCAGCCAGCCCGCCTCATCACCTCGCTACTGCTGATGCTCGCCGGCATCGCCACGAAGGAGACCGTGGCGATCGTGCCGGCCGTGCTCCTGCTCTGGGAGGCGGCCGATGCGTCCCGGCACTTCAGCTGGCGCGGGGCGCTGGCGAGGACCGGGGCGCACTGGGTGGTCCTGGGCATTGCGCTGGCCCTGGCACTGTCGCTGCCGGCCTACCGGGATTTCCTGTCCAGCAGCCTCGCCACCCGGTCCGTGGCGGACAACCTGCTGGCCCAGCTCCAGGGCATCCGCTATCTGGCCGGCCAGTTGTTGAACATCGACCAGATGAACGCGGACCCTGCGCTGCCTGCCACCACCGGGCTGGATGCGGCTGGAGCACTGACCCTTCTGGTGCTGGTGGCCGGTACCGGGCTGGCCTTGACCAATATCCGCCGGTTTCCGCTGCCGGCCTTTGCGGTCCTCTGGTTCCTGATCTGGCTGGCGCCCACGAACTCGCTGCTCGCGCGCCTGGACCTCGTCAATGACCGGCAGCTCTACGTGGCCCTGGCCGGGCCAGCGCTGCTGCTGGCGGCCGCCATCCGCCGGCTGGCCGCACGCCAGCGGGCGATCGCCGTGACCGCCTTCGTGGCGGTGCTGGCGTTCAGTGGCCTCGCCACGCACTTGCGGAATGACGTCTACCGGGAAGAAGTCACCTTCTGGCGGGATGTGGTCAGCCGCTCGCCGCACAACGCAAGGGCCTTCAACAACCTCGGCATCGCCCTCGCGGACCAGTGTGACCTGCGGCGGGCGGAGGAAGCGTGGCTCCGGGCCCTGCAGCTGGACCCTGGCTACGTGCGCGCGGCGGTGAACCTCCGGCTGCTGCAGGAAGGCGTGCTCCCGGCGGGCGTCGGCCCTTGTCCAGATTCCCCGTAGGAGCACCTTCAGGTGCGACCGGTCGCACCTGAAGGTGCTCCTACGGGCCTGTCATGCCGCCTCGCGCGCCGCCAGCCACTTCTCCAGTTCGTCCGCGCCGCCGATGTGCGCGCCGTTCACGAAGATCTGCGGGACAGCGGTGCTGGCGGCGACGGCTCGCAGCGTGCTATCGGAGAACTGCTGGTTCAGCTTGAGCTCCTCGTAGGCGATTCCGGCTTCCTGCAGCCGGGCCTTGGCGCGTGAGCAGTGCGGACAGCCCTTGCGGGTAAAGACCGTGACATCCAGGGGCTTCGTGGCGCCAGGGGCAACGTGGGCCAGCATCGTGTCGGCGTCCGACACCTTGAAGGGATCGCCGGGTTCCTCCGGCTCGATGAACATCTTCTCGATGACGCCGTCCCGGACCAGCATCGAGTAGCGCCAGGAGCGGCGGCCGAAACCGATGTCCTCCTTGCCGACGAGCAGGCCCATGCGGTCAGTGAACTCTCCGTTCCCGTCCGGCAGGAAGGTCACGTTCCAGGCCCGCTGGTCCTCCTGCCACTCGTTCATGACGAAGGCGTCGTTCACCGAGATGCAGACGATCTCGTCCACGCCAGCGGCCTTGAATGCCGGCGCAAACTGGTTGTAGCGGGGCACGTGGGTTGACGAGCAGGTGGGCGTGAAGGCGCCGGGCAGGGAGAAGACCACGACGGTCCGGCCGGCGAAAATCTCCTTGCTGGTGCGGTTCACCCAGTCGTGGCCCTTCCGGGTGCGGAATGTGACGTCGGGGACGCGCTGTCCTTCGCGATTCTGCAGCATGCCTGGTTACTCCTCGCAGGGTCAGTGGGGCAGGAACGAGGCGGGACGATACGGTGCGCCAGGGACCATGAAAAGCATATTATTCACAAGACAATGATTCACAAAAGCGATCACATTGGGGTACGTCCATGAATCTGCCCAGCACCCGGCAACTCCGGTATTTCGCAGCTCTCGCCGAACACCGCCACTTCGGCAGGGCGGCTGCCGCCTGCTTTGTCTCCCAGTCGGCATTCAGCATTGCCATCCGGGAGCTGGAAGCCCTGCTGGGCGTGCGGCTCGTGGACCGCACCAACCGGCGGGTCACCATCACCGCGCTGGGCCAGGAGGTCGCGACCCAGGCACGGCTCTGCCTGCGGGATATCGAGGGCCTGGTGACATTGGCCCAGACGGAGCGCTCGCCGCTGGCCGGCCCGCTGCGCCTGGGCGTGATACCGACGGTCGCGCCCTTCCTGCTGCCCCGCGTGCTGCCCCGCCTGCGCAAGGCGCTCCCAAAGCTGCGCCTCTTCCTCCACGAGGGCACTACGGCGGAGATCCACGCGAAGCTCGTTAACGGCGAGCTGGACGTGCTGCTGCTGGCGCTACCCTACGAACTGGACAATACGGAGGTGCAGCCGTTGTTCCGCGATGCCTTCCGCCTCGCATGCCGGAAGGGGACGAAACTGGTGAATCCGGATAGCTACAGGTACAACCGGCTGGACCGGGATGCGGTGCTTCTGCTGGGTGAAGGCCATTGCCTGCGGGAACACGCGATTTCCGCCTGCCGGCTCAAGAGCTCGGAGAAGGTGAGCCCGTTCGCCGCGTCCAGCCTGCTGACGCTGATCGAAATGGTGGATGCCGACCTGGGGATTACCTTCCTGCCGGAGATGGCGGAGGGCTCGGCCCTGCTGGCGGGAACGCGGGTCGAGACCCACCCGCTACCCGAGCGCAGCTACCGGGAGATTGGCCTGGCCTGGCGGCAGGGCTCGACCCGCGGCGCCGAGTTTCGCCAGCTCGGTGAACACCTTCGGACTCTTGCGATGAAGTCCTGAAGGCCGGATCCGGCGGTCGCACGGAATCGGGCGCCCCGTGGTCACCCGTCGCCCGGCCTTCGCGCTAGGATGCGCCCTGCATTTCTCAGCAGGCATTACTCACCATGGGCTACGGCGCGGGCATGCTTCCCGACTCCGGATCGTGAGCCCCCGGTCGCACTCCCGCCGGGCCCTCCTGCGCGCCGGCACCCTCGGGCTTGCCGCTGCAGCGCTACCCGGCTGCGGCGGCGCCGGCCGCGATGGATACGCCGCGGCGGCGGCAGGGATCTGGCGGCACACGCCGGAGATTCCGGATACGGTTGCCGGCGTGCTCGCCGAGCTGGTTCGCTACGGGACGCTGGCGCCGTCCACGTACAACAGCCAGTGCTGGCGCTTCAGCGCCACGCGCCATTCGATCACGCTCCTGCCTGACGCTGGCCGGCGCTCCCCGGCGGTCGATCCCGACGACCATCACCTGCATGTGAGCCTGGGCTGCGCGGTCGAGAACATCGTGCAGAGCGCGGCGGCCATCGGCCTCGGCAGCATCGTCGAGCCCGGCCAGACGGCCAGTGACGGCGTCACCGTGCACCTGGCGCTGGCCCCGCCGGCGCGGTCGCCCCTGGCTGCCGCCATCCCCGAGCGCCAGACCACCCGTGCCGCCTTCGACGGGAAGGCCGTGCCAGTCGCCGAGCTGGCCGAGCTCGAACGGATGGCCCGCGGACCCGGAGTGACGCCGGTCTTCGTCACGGGCGATGTCCAGAAGCGGCGCCTCCTGGAATTGGCCGCTGCGGCCAATCGGGATTGGCGCGCCGATCCGGCGAAGCTCGCCGAGCTGAAGGCGTGGACCCGCTTCGACGATGCCACGGCGCTCGCGACCCGCGACGGCCTGGCGCCAGGACCGGCCGGCAGGGCTGCCTTGCCGCCGCTCCTGGGCGGTGCGCTCTTCGACCTGCTCGCGGCCTCGGACCGGCAGAACGACCAGCTGGTCACCCGGGTGCGTTCGTCGGCAGGCCTGTTGGCCTTCGTGACGGCGCTGGACGACCGGGCGCACTGGGTGGAGGTCGGTCGAGCCTTCCAGCGCTTCGCCTTGCTGTCGACGGCGCTCGGTATCCGCCACGACTGGGTGAACGCCGCGACCGAGCTGCCCGCGCTGCGGTCCCGGCTCGGCATGGAGCTTGGGGAGCCGGCGGGACGGCCCTCCCTGCTGCTGCGCTTCGGCTACGGCCCGGCCCGGCCCCGCTCCCTGCGCCGCGACCTGCGGAACGAGGTCGCCGGCCTCGAGCCGGAGGGCTCGCCACTGGCTGAAAGGCTAGCCCCGCCCAGCCTCTGAAACCGCTGGTCCAGACTGGGATTTGACACCTGTTTTGTAATTGACACGGTGTCAAAGCTGCCGCTAGTCTGGCGGGCATGGACCCCATTGCTGCCCGCCGTCTGGAAGAGAAGGAGCGTCGCAGGAACGACATCCTGGATGCCGCCGAGCGCGTGGCTTCGGCAACCGGCCTCGAGAGTCTCACCATGGACCAGGTGGCCCGGGACGCCCGGCTGTCCCGCGGCCTGCTCTACGTCTATTTCCAGGACAGGCACGACCTGATAGCCGGTATTTGCGAGCGTGCGCTCATCGGCCTGCATGCCCGCTTTGCCGCCCTGGTGGGCGAGGCCAAGACCGGACTGGAGCAGGTGGTCGCCATGGGCCATGCCTACGTGGCTTTTGCCACCGAGAGCCCCCTGCAGTTCGAGATTCTCGCGCGCTTCGAGGCGACCGACGCTTCGGCCGCGGTCGGTGGCAGCAACCATGGCGCCTGCCTCGCCGCCGGAGCCCGCGTGCATGCGCTGCTGACCGCCGCGCTCGAGTCAGGCATGCGCGACGGATCCGTCGCCCGGTCAGCAGGCTCCCCCAGCACGATTGCCCTGTCCCTGTGGGCCATGACTCACGGCACCATCCAGGTGGCCAGCATGAAACGGGCCGTGCTGACCCAGCAGGGCGTGACACCCGGGGACCTGGTCGCACAGACGCTGCGCATGGCCGAAATCTCGCTGAAGCGGGGTGAGTGATGCGCGCCCTGGCCGCATGTTTGCTACTGCTCGCCGGCAGTTCCGCCCTGGCCCGGGAGGACGGGCCCAGGCGGCCGTTGCAGGCAATAACCGACGACTACGTTCAGGAAGCGCTGGCATCGAATCTGGCACTACGCAGCCAGAGCTTCGACATCGAGCGCCAGCTTGCCGTGCTCGAGGAGGCCCGCAGCCGCTTCCTGCCCCAGGTCGGCCTCGATGCACGCTACTCGTGGGCGGACGGCGGGCGGGAGATAGACTTCCCCGTCGGTGACCTGGTCAACCCGGCCTACCAGACCCTCAACGAGCTACTCATAGCGAACGGCCAGGCGCCGCGCTTCACCGATGTCGCCGACAACAGTTTCGTATTCCTGCGGGAACAGGAGCAGGACACCCGCCTGACGCTGCGCCAGCCGCTCTACGCGCCTGCAATTCCGGCCGCGTTCCGCGCCCAGCGGGCCACGCTGGATGGCGCGACCTATGCCCGCCAGGCGCTCGCGCGCCGGCTCGAGCGCGACGTCACCGTCGGCTACCTGGACTGGCTCCGGGCCCGGAGCAGCCTCGAGATCGTGGAGTCCAGCCTTGGGTTGCTGCAAGAGAACCTGCGGGTGAACGACTCGCTCTACGCGAACGGGCGCATTACCCAGGACCAGGTGCTGAGGGCCCGGGCAGAGCTGCTCGAGGTCCAGCAGCAGTTGCGGGAAGCCATGAACCTTGCCTCCCGCAGCCAGCAGCTGGTGAACTTCCTGCTGAACCGGTCCCTCGACAATCCGCTGGAGATGGCGAGCGTGGAGTCGCGGGATGCCGCCTGGACCGAGGCATCCCAGGTCAGCGATGACAGGGAACTGCGCAGTGGCGCCCTGGACCGGCGGCCAGAGCTCCGCGAGCTGCAGGCCCTGGAGCAGGCGGCCGGGTTCCAGGTCGAGCAGGAGAGGGCAGCCCGGAAGCCGCAGGTCTCGATCGGCGTCGACGGCGGGATCCAGGGCGAGGACTACGATTTCGGCAGCGGCTACAACTTCGGGATCGCCTCGGTCCAGCTCACGGTGCCGATC
>CAZTGY010000133.1:0-3395 GCA_964613445.1 uncultured Chromatiaceae bacterium
TACGCCTGCAGGGCACCAACGCCGAGAAGGCGCGCGAGATGCTCGCCGGCAGCGGGCTCGCGCTCGTGCCGGCGGCGGATCTCACGGACGCCGCGAAGAAAGTCGTCGCGCTGGCATCGAAGGGCAAGTCATGAGCATTCTGGTCAACAAGCACACACGGGTCATCTGCCAGGGTTTCACCGGCAAGCAGGGCACGTTCCATTCCGAGCAGTGTCTCGCGTACGGCACGCGCCTCGTCGGCGGCGTGACGCCGGGGCGGGGTGGTGAGAAGCACATCGGCCTGCCCGTGTTCGACACCGTGCAGGATGCGGTGAAGGAGACCGGCGCGACCGCGAGCATGATCTACGTGCCGCCGCCCTACGCCGCGGATGCGATCCTCGAGGCGGCCGACGCCGGCATCGAACTCGTGGTGTGCATCACCGAGGGCATCCCGGTGAACGACATGGTGAAGGTCAAGGCCGCACTCGCCGGCAAGGGAACCCGCCTCGTCGGGCCGAACTGCCCGGGGATCATCACGCCCGGCGAGTGCAAGATCGGCATCATGCCGGGCTTCATCCACCAGCCGGGCCGGGTGGGCATCGTGTCCCGCTCGGGCACGCTGACCTACGAGGCGGTCTACCAGACCACCCGCAACGGCCTCGGCCAGACCACCTGCATCGGCATCGGCGGCGATCCCGTGCGCGGCATGAACTTCATCGACTGCCTGGAGCTGTTCCAGGCCGACCCGGCCACCGACGGCATCATCTTGGTGGGCGAGATCGGCGGCACGGACGAGGAAGCCGCGGCCCGCTACATCCGGCAGCACGTCACCAAGCCCGTCGTCGCCTACATCGCCGGCGTCACCGCCCCGCCGGGCAAGCGCATGGGCCACGCCGGCGCGATCATCTCCGGGGGCGAGGGCACGGCAGCCGCCAAGTTCGCCGCCCTCGACGCCGCCGGCGTCCGCACGGTCCGCTCGCCCGCCGAGCTGGGCAGCGCCATGCAGGAGCTCCTGCGCTGACCGACACCCTCCGCATCGCGCTCGCCCAGCAGAACTTCCTGGTGGGCGACGTGGCCGGGAACACCGCCCGGATTGCGGAGTTGCTGGGCGGGGTGCGGCGCGCGCGGTCCGCCGACCTCGTGATGTTCCCCGAGCTCGCCATGTGCGGCTACCCGCCGGAGGACCTCCTGTTCCACCAGGGCTTGCGCCGGCAGGTGAGCGAGGGCCTGGCGCAGCTCGCGGAGCAGACGGGGGAGATCGCGTCGCTCGTGGGCTACCCGGAGTTCGCCGACAACCACATCTACAATTCGGTGGCGCTGCTCGCCGGCGGCCGGCAGGTGGCGAACTACCGGAAGTGCTGCCTGCCCAACTACAGCGTCTTCGACGAGGAGCGCTACTTCACGCCGGGCTCCGGCCCGACGGTCGTTGAGTTCCACGGCATGAAGCTCGGCCTCGGCATCTGCGAGGACGTGTGGCAGCCGGAGCCCTCCGCCCGGGCCACCGGGGCGGGCGCCGAGCTGATCCTGGCGGTCAACGGCTCACCCTTCGAGATCGGCAAGCAGGCCCAGCGCGAGCAGGTGCTGGCGGCCCGTGCCCGGGAGACGGGCGTGCCGCTCGTCTATCTCAACATGGTCGGCGGCCAGGACGAGCTGGTCTTCGACGGCGGTTCCTGCGTGGTGGACCGGGCCGGGCGGACGGTATTCCGCGCGCCGGCGCTGGAGCCCTGCCTGCCGGTCGTCACTCTCCGGCGCTCGGCGGGCCGCGTGGAGCCCGACGTGGTCGGCGCCGGGCCGCTGCCGGAGGACGTGGCGAGCGTCTACGCCGCGCTGGTCACCGGCGTGCACGACTACGTGCGTAAGAACGGCTTCCCGGGCGTCGTGCTCGGCCTGTCGGGCGGCATCGACTCGGCGCTCACGCTGGCCATCGCGGTGGACGCCATCGGGCCGAAGGCGGTGCAGGCCGTGATGATGCCCTACCGCTGGACGGCGGCCATGAGCCAGGAGGATGCCGCCGCCCAGGCGCGGCACCTGGGCGTGGACTACCAGGTGCTGCCCATCGGCGGCATGGTCGAGGCGGCGCGCACGACACTGGCGGAGCTCTTCGCCGGGCTTCCCGTTGGCCTGGCGGAGGACACCACCGGGGAGAACCTGCAGGCCCGCTCGCGGGGCATCCTGCTGATGGCCATCTCCAACAAGACCGGCCGCATGGTGCTGGCGACGGGCAACAAGAGCGAGATGGCGGTGGGCTATGCCACGCTCTATGGCGACATGGCCGGCGGCTTCGCGCCGATCAAGGACTGCACCAAGACGCTGGTGTACCAGCTGGCCCGCTACCGCAATTCCCTGTCAAACGTGATCCCGGAGCGGGTGATCACCCGGCCGCCCAGCGCGGAGCTGCGCCCCGACCAGAAGGACAGTGACTCGCTGCCGCCCTACGACGTGCTCGACCCGATCCTGGACGCGCTGATCCTTGAGAACCGCTCGGTGGAGGAGATCGCGGCCCGCGGCTTCGAGCCGAAGGTGGCCGCCCGGGTGCTGGAGATGGTGCGCAAGGCCGAGTACAAGCGCCGCCAGGCGCCCCCCGGCGTGCGCATCTCGAGCCGCGCCTTCGGCCGGGACTGGCGCTACCCCATCACCTCCGGCTACCGCCACAGGTAGCAAAGGTACCGGACACTTAGTTTTGTAAGTTTTGGCGGCCGCGGCCCCCGGGCCCGCCAAAACTAACAAAACTAAGTGTCCGGTACCTTTGCTACCAGAACTTGTACCAGGGACGGCTTTCTTCGCTGGCAAGCTGCCGGAGGCTGTCCGGGTAGCTGGCGGCCAGCACGCCGCGCGCGTCCTCGGCGAGCTCGTTCATCCCCAGGTTGTCATAGGCCTGCACCATGATGCGCAGGGCCTCGGCGCCGGCGGGGGAGCCGTCGTATTGCTCGAGCACGAACCGGGCCCGGTTGGCCGCCGCGAGCCACGCGCCGCGCTCCATGTAGTAGCGCGCCACGTAGATCTCGTAGTCGGCGAGCCGGTTCCGCAGGAAGACCATGCGCTGACGGGCGTCCAGCGCGTAGGCGCTGTCCGGGAAGCGCTGGACGAGCTGGGCGAAGACGGAGAACGACTCCTGCACGTTCTTCGGCGGCCGCCGTGCCAGGTCTACGTTGAACAGCCTGTGGTACCAGCTGTGCTCGCCGGAGAAGTAGGCCAGTCCGCGCATGTACAGCGCGTAGTCCACCCGGGGATGGGTCGGGTTCTCGCGCTCGAAGGTCGTCGCTGCGTCCACCGTGGCCTCGATCTGCCGGTCCTTGTAGTAGGAGTAGATGAGGTCGAGCTGGGCCTGCTTGGTCTCGTTGCTGAACGGGAAGCGGGCCTCCAGGGCCTCGAAGTACCGGATCGCATTACTGTAATTGCCGGACTGCATGGCCTTG
>CAZTGY010000133.1:3405-7375 GCA_964613445.1 uncultured Chromatiaceae bacterium
TGGCCTTGTTGCCGCGCTCGTAGAGATCGGCGACCCCGGACTTCAGGTCCTTCTCTTCCTTGCTCGCGCAACCACCCAGCAGCCCGCCCAGCAGGGCCAGCACGGCGGCGGCTATCAGGAGCGGGGAAAGTCGGTGGCGGGCTGTCAGACGCATCTTCGAGGTGTCGCCGGCGGGAGCGGGAGTATAGCCTAGCAGCCCATGGAGCTTGCGCAGCAACACCTGACGATCCCCGCCGAAGCCTCGGGCCGCCGCCTTGACCAGGTGCTGGCCGAACTCTTGCCGGACTATTCGCGGAGCCGGCTCAAGCAGTGGATCGTGGACGGCCACGTCCGCCTCGACGGCGAAATCCCGGAGCCCCGCACCCGCGTGGCCGGCGGCCAGCGCATCATGATCCAGGCTTCCAGCCTGGCGACTGCCGATGAGCACCCGGCGCCGGCTGCCGAGGCCATCCCCCTCGAGGTCGTCCACGAGGACGCCGACGTGCTGGTCATCAACAAGCCCGCCGGCCTCGTCGTGCACCCTGGCGCGGGCAACGCCGCGGGCACGCTGGAGAACGGCCTGCTGGGCCACGACCCCGCGCTCGCCGGCCTGCCCCGCAGCGGCATCCTCCACCGGCTCGACAAGGACACCTCGGGCCTGCTGATCGTCGCGAAGACCCTCGCCGCCCACACGCACCTGGTGCGCGCCCTCGAGGCCCGCGAGATCACGCGGGAGTACCGGGCGCTGTGCGTCGGCGCCATGACGGCCGGCGGCTCGGTGGACGCGGACATCGGCCGGCACCGGACCCAGCGCACGAAGATGTCGGTGACGGACTTCGGCGGGCGCCGCGCCGTCACCCACTATCGCGTGCTGGCCCGTTTCCCGCACCACACCTTCGTCGCCGTGCGCCTCGAGACCGGCCGCACGCACCAGATCCGCGTGCACCTGGCCCACGTGCGCCATCCCATCGTGGGCGATCCGGCGTACGGCGGGCGGCTGATCATCCCGGCCGGAGCGTCGGCGGAGCTCACGCTGGCACTGCGCGGCTTCCGTCGCCAGGCGCTGCACGCGTTCCGCATCCGGTTCCAGCACCCGCTGACCGGCGAGCTCCTGGATCTCCGCGCACCGCTGCCGGAGGACTTCCGGGGGTTGCTGGCGGCGCTCGCCGGTGATGCGGCGGCGGTCCCGCGCCTCGAGGCCTTGCCCTGGCCGGAACAGGCCCTGGCGTGACCGGCCTGTCGCTGATCAGGCCGGACTGGCCGGCGCCGGCGCGCGTGCATGCCGTGGCCACCAGCCGCACCGGCGGTAACAGCCGGCTACCCTGGGCATCGCTGAACCTGGGCGACCACGTGGGTGACGACCCGGGGGCGGTGCTGCGCAACCGGGAGCTGCTCAGGGACGCGCTGGAGCTGCCCGGCGATCCCGTGTGGCTGCAGCAGGTGCACGGCACGGCAGTCGTGGACGCGGCCCGCGCCGGAGGCGGGGTTGCGGCTGATGCCTCCTGGACCACCTCGCGCGGCGTCGTCTGCGCCGTGCTCACGGCGGACTGCCTGCCCGTGCTCTTGTGCAACCGGGCCGGCACCCACGTGGCGGCGGCCCACGCCGGCTGGCGCGGACTGGCCGCGGGGGTGCTGGAGTCCACGGTGGGCTGGCTGGCCGCGGACGGCGTGCGGCCGGAATCGCTGCTGGCCTGGCTCGGTCCCGCGATCGGCCCGGCCAGCTACGAGGTCGGGGCCGAGGTGCGGGAGGTGTTCCTGCGGGCCGACCCGTCGGGCGGCGGGGCGTTTCGCCCGAGCCGCCCCGGCCACTGGCTCCTCGACCTCTACGCCGCCGCCCGCCTGCGCCTCCGGCGCGCCGGCGTCACCGCGGTGTCCGGCGGCGACTATTGCACCCTGGCCGAACCCGATCGCTTCTTCTCCCACCGCCGGGACGGGGTGACGGGCCGCCAGGCCACGCTCATCTGGCTGGGGTAGGGGAGGAAAAGGTACCGGACACTTAGTTTTGTTAGTTTCAGGGCGACGCGCCAACGTCGCCCTGAAACTAACAAAACTAAGTGTCCGGTACCTTTTCGCGTTGAAATCGGCGCTCCCGGCCCAATCTAGGCCAGAGTCGTCACAGCGAAAGCGCCCCCATGGGTCCTGACAAGTTCACCACCACGTTCCAGTCGGCCCTGCAACTGGCCCAGTCCACCGCCAACCGGCGGGACCACCAGTTCATCGAGCCGGTGCACCTCATGGCGGCGCTCCTCGAGCAGCCAGGACCCGGGGTCGGGGCATTGCTGGGCAAGTCCGGCGCGAACCTCAACCTGCTGCGCTCGAAGCTCGGCGAGGCGCTGGACCGCCTGCCCCAGGTGGAGGGGACGGCGGGCGATATCCAGGGCTCCAACGACCTCGGCCGCCTGCTCAACCTGACCGAGAAGCTCGCCCAGAAGCGCGGCGACCAGTTCATCTCCAGCGAGCTCTTCGTCCTCGCCGCCTGCGACGACAAGGGCACCCTCGGCAGGATCCTCAAGGAGGCCGGCGTCGTGAAGGGCGCCCTCGACAAGGCCATCGGCGAAGTCCGCGGCGGCGCGGCCGTGGACGACCCGAACGCCGAGGAGACCCGCCAGGCCCTCGAGAAGTACACCGTGGACCTCACCGCCCGCGCCGAGCAGGGCAAGCTCGACCCCGTCATCGGCCGGGACGACGAGATCCGCCGCACGATCCAGGTGCTCCAGCGGCGCACCAAGAACAATCCCGTGCTCATCGGCGAGCCCGGCGTCGGCAAGACCGCCATCGTGGAGGGCCTCGCCCAGCGCATCGTCAACGGCGAGGTGCCCGAGAGCCTGAAGGGCAAGCGGATCCTCGCCCTCGACATGGGCGCGCTGATCGCCGGCGCCAAGTACCGGGGCGACTTCGAGGAGCGGCTGAAGGGCGTGCTGAACGACCTGTCAAAGCAGGAAGGGCAGGTGATCCTGTTCATCGACGAGCTGCACACCATGGTCGGCGCCGGCAAGGCCGAGGGCGCCATGGACGCGGGCAACATGCTGAAGCCCGCGCTAGCCCGCGGCGAACTGCATTGCGTGGGCGCCACCACGCTGGACGAGTACCGCAAGTACATCGAGAAGGACGCGGCCCTCGAGCGCCGCTTCCAGAAGGTCATGGTCCTGGAGCCGCTGGTGGAGGACACCATCGCGATCCTCCGCGGCCTCAAGGAGCGCTACGAGGTCCATCACGGCGTGGACATCACCGACCCGGCCATCGTGGCCGCGGCGACGCTCTCCCACCGCTACATCACCGACCGGCAGCTGCCGGACAAGGCCATCGACCTCATCGACGAGGCCGCGTCCCGCCTGCGCATGGAGATCGACTCCAAGCCGGAGGAGATGGACCGGCTCGACCGCCGCATCATCCAGCTCAAGATCGAGCAGGTGGCCCTGAAGAAGGAGTCCGACGAGGCGTCGAAGAAGCGGCTCGCGGACCTGGAGACCCAGCTGAAGGCGCTGGAGCGCGAGTACGCGGACCTCGACGAGATCTGGAAGGCCGAGAAGGCCTCCGTGCAGGGCGAGGCCGCGATCAAGGAGGAGCTGGAGCGCGCGCGGCTCGACCTGGACGCGGCCCGGCGCGGCCAGGACCTGGCCCGCATGTCGGAGCTGCAGTACGGGAGGATTCCGGCGCTGGAAAAGAAGCTGGGAGAGGCCGCCGGTGGTGAATCGCGGCTGAAGCCGCTCCTACTCAAGAACAAGGTGACCGAGGAGGAGATCGCCGAGATCGTCTCCAAGTGGACGGGCATTCCCGTCAGCAAGATGCTGGAGGGCGAGAAGGACAAGCTGCTGCGCATGGAGGAAAGCTTAAGCCGGCGCGTCGTCGGCCAGGGCGAGGCGCTGACGGCCGTCGCCGACGCGATCCGCCGCTCCCGCGCAGGGCTGTCGGACCCGAAGCGGCCGAACGGGTCATTCCTGTTCCTGGGCCCCACGGGCGTCGGCAAGACCGAGCTCACCAAGGCGCTGGC
>CAZTGY010000134.1:0-2962 GCA_964613445.1 uncultured Chromatiaceae bacterium
GGTTCCGGCAGGGCCGGGAGCCGCTGGCGCGGCTATCTGCCCATCGTTGCCATCTCTCTCGCCGTCGTCGCGCTCGTGGGCGGGCTGGGCTGGCTGGTCGTCAGCAGCATGGATGACTCGGCCACGCCAACGAAGAAGCTGATCCAGCAGGTGCAGATCATCCGCCCGCCACCGCCGCCGCCCGCCCCGCCGCCACCGCCGCCGGAACCCGAGGAAGTGGATGTGCCGGAGCCGGAGGAGCCGGAGCCCGAAGTGGCGGAGGCGGACCAGCCGCCGGCCGGCGACCAGCTGGGCCTGGACGCGGAGGGCGTCGCCGGGGCCGATGGCTTCGGCCTGCTCGGACGCAAGGGCGGGCGCGACCTGCTTGGTGCCGGCAGCAGTGACCAGTACAGCTGGTACGGGCAGATCCTGAAGGGCGACCTGATCGACAGGCTGGCCGAAATCCGCGACATCCGCCGCGACCGTTACTCGGTGGTGGTGCGGCTGTGGCTCGCCCCGGACGGCCGCATCCAGAAGTTCAAGGTGGTGACGTCCACGGGGGACGCGGAGCTGGACCGGGACCTGGTGGCGGCGCTGGAGTCCCTGGACCGGGTGTCGGAAATGCCGCCCGCGGGGCTTCCCCAGCCCGTCCGGCTTCGGATCGTCAGCCGCATCTGACCTTGATTCATTCAACCCATACCACACCGGATCCGACATGACCCTCCGCACCAGACTCATCAGCTGCTCGGCAATACTCTTCTCGGTTGCGAGCTTCAACGCGACGGCCCAGGACGCGGCCGGCTCCGACATGGCGGTGCTGCGCAACACCGTCGTTAACCTGCTCGATGCGATGGTGAAGCAGGGGCTGATCTCGAAGGAATCCGCCGAGAAGCTGGTCGCCGATGCCCAGAGCAAGGCAAACGCCGAGGCTGCCGCGCGGGGGTCTGCCGACGCGGCCGGTCCTGGCGACGTGCGCGTGACTTACGTGCCCCGGGTCGTGCAGGACGAGATCACGGCGCAAGTCAGGCAGGACCTGCAGGCCGCCGTGGTTGCCGACGTAAAGAAGGCAGCGGTGGAGGAGGGATGGGGCGTTCCGGCCGCGCTGCCGTCCTGGGTGCGGAATGCCCGCTGGTCCGGCGACATCCGGGTGCGAGGCGAGTACACGGCATTTGCGGACGGCAACCAGCCATTTACCTACCCCGACTTCCAGGCAATCAACGACGCCGGCGGCATCGGCAAGGCGGGTGCCGACGCCTACCTGAACACCACCGAGGACCAGAGTCGCTACCAGCTGAAGCTGAACTTCGGCGCCCAGTTCGACCTGGCCGAGAACGCCCTGGCGTCGGTGCGCTTCGGCACCGGCAACGAGAACAATCCCGTGACCCGCAACCAGGCGCTGGGCGATTACAACCGGACCTTCCCGCTGCTCCTGGAGGAGGCGTATCTGCGCCTCGGGACCTCCCCGGCCGCGAGGCATCACCAGGTCCAGTTCTGGGCAGGGCGCACCCCCAACCCGCTGCAGTCCACCGAACTGGTCTGGGACAACGACGTCCGCTTCAACGGCTTCACGCTCCAGTACGCCTGGAACAATCCCAGGGTTAGCGGCGAGGCGCGGCAGGCCCGCGGGTTCTTCGCCACGGCAGGCGCCTACCCTATCGAGGAGATCGAGCTGTCCCAGGATGACAAGTGGCTGCTCGCGAGCCAGCTGGGATATGAGTTCGACCTGGTACCCGAACTGCGGCTCAGCCTGGCGGCTGCGTACTACGACTACAGGAACATAGAAGGACGGCGCAACGAAGCCGCAACGGACGGCCTGCTGGACTACACGGCACCGGATTCCCTCCAGAAGGGGAACACCCTCTTCGATATCCGGAACGACACGGACCCGGACACGAACCTTTTCGCACTCGCCGCGGACTACAACCTGGTGGATATCAGCGCCGTGGCCGCCTGGACCCTCCGTCCCGACCTCGCGCTGGAAATGGCCGCGAACTATGTCACCAACGTGGGCTACGACGAGGGCGACGTTCTGAACCGAACGGGTGTCTTCGTGGCCGAGGAGGCCGACGCCTACCGGCTGGAATTCCGCGTCGGCAATCCGGACATCGCACGGCCGCTGGCCTGGCGGGCCTTCGTTGCCTATCACTATGCCGAGCGCGATGCAGTGCTCGATGCCTTCACCGACTCCGACTTTCATCGCGGCGGGACCGACGCGGAGGGTTACATCATCGGTGGCGAACTGGGACTGACGGACAACACCTGGGTCCGGCTGCGCTACCTGTCGGCGGATGAGATCGACGGTCCGCCGCTCGGCATCGACGTCCTGCAGCTCGATCTGAACGGCCGGTTCTGAGGATCATCATGAGTTCGCGGACAGGAATGCTCATGCTCCTTCTGATGCTTGCTTCGGCGGCCTCTGCCCAGGAGGCCCGTCGTCCCGCCAGCGATGCCAGCGCCCGCCTGCAACAGCAGGTGCAGCAGCTCGCCAGCGAGCGCACGGCCCTGCAGTCGGAGAATGCGCGGCTGAAGGAGCAGGTGACGAAGCTCGAGAAGGACGCGAAGTCGCTGGTCACGGAGAAGGAATCGCTCACGCGCCGTGCGGGAACGGCGGAAAGCAAGGTGAGCCGTGCCGAGGCGGGCCAGCAGTCCGTCAGTTCCCGCCTGGAAGCGACCGAGGCGCGGCTGAACGAGGTAGTGGCCAGGTACAAGGAGCTTGCCGAGCAGTTGCGCAAGGTCGAGACGGAGCGCAACGAGCTGGCTCGCCAGGCCGCCGCCGACGGGCAGGGTCTCAGGGCTTGTGCCCAAAACAACGTGCAGCTGGCTGGCATCGCCAGCGAGGCGCTGGACCGCTACGAGAAGAAGGGTTGCCTGGGCGCCCTGGCGCAGGCCGAGCCCTTCACCGGGCTGAAGCGGATCGAGGTCGAGAACGCCGTGGAGGCGTACCGGCAGGAGATCGACGGCCTGGAGGTCCCGGCCGCCGACG
>CAZTGY010000134.1:2972-7359 GCA_964613445.1 uncultured Chromatiaceae bacterium
AGGAGCGCCTTCAGGCGCGACCCTGGTGGTCGCGCCTGAAGGCGCTCCTACTGCTATTAATATCAATAGCTTGGGAAGTTTCATTAAAGCTTCAAGAGATCGTCAGGAATCTGTCAGCTGCCGAAGCGCTGCCAGGCCACCGTGCCCCAGACCAGCACCGCCAGGAGCAGGCTCAAGAACACGGCTGCCGACCCGAGGTCCTTCGCCTGACCCGACAGCGGGTGCTGCTCGTCGCTGATCCGGTCAACGGTGGCTTCCACCGCGGTGTTGAGGATCTCGACGATCATCACCAGGAGCCAGGAAGCCACGAGCAGCAGCCGCTCCATGTTCGATTGCCCCAGCCAGAGGGCCAGAGGCACCAGCACCACCGCCAGCAGCACTTCCTGCCGGAAGGCTTCCTCGCCGCGCCAGGCCACGGCAAGGCCCGCGGCCGAATAGCCCGCCGCATCCACCAGCCGTCGCAGGCCGCGTTTACCTTTTTTCGCCATGGTTCTGATTTCATTCCGGAAAATGGGGTGGAAAACGACGGGCGGGCCGGCGCGGTAGCCGATGCTAGACTGCCCGTGAAAGCCGGCCAAGCATAGTCAATATTCGGGCCGGGCGAAGATCGTGGCGTATCTCATCGACACCGACGAACCCGCTGGCAAGGCGGTCCGGCGCGTGCTGCGCGAGCAGAACGCCCGGATTCTCGCGTTGCTCTCCCAGTGGACGAACGATCCGGCCGATGCCATCCATCGGGCCCGGCAGGGTTGCAAGCGCGCCCGCGCCGTGGCCCAGTTGCTGAAGCCGGCAGCCCCGTATGCGGCCATGGTCGAGAACACGTTCTATCGGGACATCCAGAAGCGCGTGGCCTACGCCCGCGATGCGGAGGCGTTGGTCGAGGCCCTGGACTATCTCCAGGTCGGTGTCGCCGAGCCGCAACTCGCCGAGTCGGTGGCCATGTTGCGGGAGTCCCTCGCGGCCCGGGCAGCCCGGGAGCTGGAAGACCACCGAACCGGCCTGCGCGACCAGATCGACGCGGCCTGCCGGCTGCTGGGTGATGCCGACCGGCGCCTTGGCCGCCTGCCGTTGTCGGACCTGCGGCGACGGGACCTCCGGCGCGGATCCGGGCTCAAGTGGGAGCGCTGTGTCGCCGGGTTTGCCGTCCTTGGCGAGACGTCACCGGCAATGGCCTATCACGCCTGGCGACGGCAGGTGAAATATGCCGCCAACCAGACCCAGTTGCTGGCCAGCCTGGCGCCTTCACGTGCCCTGACCATCGGACCGCGGCTGCGGGAACTCGCCTCCCTGCTGGGCCACGCCCAGGACCTGGAATTGCTGGAAGACCTGCTTCGGCAGCAGCCCGATGCGCTGCGCATCGATACCCACGTGCAGCGGCTACGGCAGCTGATCGCCACGTCCCTCGTCCAGCTGCGGCACCGGGCCCTTGAAGTTGGCGCCGAGCTCTTCGGTCCGGAGACGAACTTGCCGGGCGAGGTTGCCGCGGCGCCCGTAACGGAGCGGCAACACTCCGGTAATGGGGCTGCAACGCGGACCCCCGAGGATCCACGTTCCCGTCCAAGGCGCGTGATTCCTGATCGTGACCCGCATCCTTCTCGTCGACGGCAATACCGGTGACCGTGACTGGGTCCACGACTGCCTGAAGGCCGCAGGCCACGACATCGTCTGCGCCGGCGATGCCATGACGGCCATTGATCGCCTCGAGCAGCGTTCTTTCGACATGGTCATGACGGAATGGATGCTGCGCGACATGTCCGGACTGGAGCTTGCCCGCTACGTGCGGAAGCACGCCAATGGCCGCCTGACCCGGGTGGTCATGCTCAGCGGCCGGAACGACGCAAGCGCGGTTGCCACCGCCCTCGACAGTGGCGTCGAGGACTACCTGACCAAGCCGGTACGGGAGGAGGAACTCCTGGCGCGGGTCAATGCCGCACTTCGCCGGCCCGCGGCCTCATCCCGGGAAAGCGTCCTCGAAGTCGGCCCGGTCCGCCTGGACAGGCTGGGCCACAAGGTCACCGTGGGGGCTCGCGAGCTTGACCTCGCGCCCGTCGAGTTCCGCCTGATGGCCTATTTCATGGAGAATCCGGGGCGGGTCCTGGCCCGGAGGCACCTGCTGGAGCACGTCTGGCGGCGCAGGAATGGCATCGGGGAGCGCACGGTGGACGTGCACGTCCGCCGGCTGCGGGCAGCCCTGGAGCCCCATTCCTGCGAGAATCTGCTCCAGACGGTCCGCGGCTTCGGTTACCGTTTCGGGTAACTCCGCCCGGCCGGGTATTCCCGGTGTCACAATCCTGCCCGTCACGGTTGGGGCCGTAACCTCTTTGTAATGGAAGCCTGTTGCAATACTCTGCAACATCAATGTGACGGAACAGCATGAGCACACGCAGGATTCTGGTGGTTGAGGACGAGGCGCCGATCCGGCAGATGATTGCCTTCAATCTGAGCCGGGCGGGCTTCGAGGTGGATGAGGCGGAGGACTGCTCGTCGGCCCGCCTGCGGATTGCAGACTCCCGTCCTGACCTGGTGCTGGTGGACTGGATGCTGCCGGATTCCACCGGACTCGAGTTGACCCGCACGCTGCGCCGCGAGGAAGCCAACCGCGAGATGCCCATCATCCTGCTGACCGCCCGGGCGGAAGAGCGGGACAAGGTCCTCGGGCTGGATGGCGGCGCCGACGACTACATCACCAAGCCGTTTTCCCCGCGCGAGCTGCTCTCCCGCATCAATGCGGTCCTGCGCCGGGCGGCACCGCCGGCCGACGAGCCTCTCGTTGCCGGTGAGCTGCGACTCGATCCCGTCAGCCACCGCGTGCATGTGGGCGAGCGGGAGATCGGGCTCGGGCCAACGGAATACCGGCTCCTGAAGTTCCTGATGGAGAACGCGGACCGGGTCTACAGCCGCACCCAGCTGCTGGATTCCGTGTGGGGCCAGAATGTCTATGTCGAGGAGCGTACCGTGGACGTGCACGTCCGGCGGCTGCGGAAGGTCCTCGAGGAATTCCACGTTGACCGCTACGTCCAGACCGTCAGGGGCGCCGGCTACCGTTTTTCGACGCGCTGAATGATGCCAAAGGTCTGGACCTGGACCCTCACCTGGTATGGCGCCGCCCTGGCGGCCGGCGGCCTCGTGGGCTATCTCTACGATCGCACGACGCTCGGCGTGCTGGTGGTCGCCCTCGGCCTGCTCGTCTGGCACCTCCATAACCTGTACCAGCTGGAGCGGTGGCTGGCCACGGGCAAGATCGCCGAGATACCCGACGGCAATGGCGTCTGGCCACCCGTGTTTGCCAAGATCCAGTTCATGAAGAGCAAGGTGAAGCGCCGTGGCAAGCGCTTCAGGAAGCTCGTCAAGGAGCTCCGCGCTTCCACGGAGGCCTTCCCCGATGGCGGCGTGATCCTCAACTCGAGCCACGAGATCATCAACTACAACCAGGCCGCCCGGATCCTGCTCGGACTGAAGAACCGGCGGGACCGTGGCCAGCGCATCGAGAACCTGCTTCGTTACCCGGACTTCGTGGACTACCTCAATAGCCCCGGCGAGCGGCAGGCCGTCGACATCCCGTCGCCCGCCGGTGGCGACACGTGGCTGTCGTGCCGGCTCATTCCGTACGGGCCGGAACAGAGCCTGTTGCTGATCCGCGACGTGAGCCAGCGCGTCAAGATCGAGAGGGTGCGGCGGGATTTCGTCGCCAACGCTTCCCACGAACTCCGCTCGCCCCTGACGGTGATCATGGGCTACCTGGACGTCCTGGTGGAGGACGACCGGATCCCGGACGGCTGGAAGCAGCCGATCGGCGTGATGCAGGAGCAGGCGATCCGGATGCGCAGGCTGGTCGAGGACCTCCTGCAGCTGTCCAGGCTGGAGCTGGGCCAGTCCGTGCAGAAGGACCAGGTCGTGGACGTGGCGGCCATGATCTCGGCGGCCCGGAAGGAGGCGCTGGCTTTGCCGGGGCATCCGGACACGATCGGGATCGAGCTGCAGAGTCCCGCCAACCTGCTGGGCGAGGAGACCGAGCTCCAGTCGGTGGTGTCCAACCTGGTGGCGAATGCCGTCCGCTACACGCCGCCCGAGGGCGAGATCACCATCCGCTGGACCGTCGATGCGGAGGGCGGGCACCTCGCCGTGCAGGACACCGGCATCGGCATCGCCGAGGAAGACATCCCGCGGGTCACCGAGCGGTTCTACCGGGCGGATGGCGGGCGGGCTCGCCAGCGTGGCGGGACCGGCCTCGGCCTGGCGATCGTCAAGTACGCGCTCCGCCGGCATGACGCCGAGCTCGAGATCCGCAGCCGGCTTGGCCAGGGAAGCACCTTCGTCTGCCACTTCCCGCGGGATCGCCTCGCCCTATCCTGATATTCTCCCTCTCTTCCAGGCCCGACCTCGCGCC
>CAZTGY010000135.1:0-2419 GCA_964613445.1 uncultured Chromatiaceae bacterium
CTGCTTCGCCCAGGCTGTGCCATAGATGCGCTGGAGCATCTCGTTGCGGGAATCACCGCGCCAGTAGGCGCCGGCCAGCTTCGTCAGCTTGAATGCCTTCAACTTGCCGGTTGAGGGCACGTGGGGGCCACGGCACAGATCGACCCAGCCACCCTGTCCGTACAGGCTGATCTCCTGGTCCGCCGGGATAGCCGCGATGATTTCTGCCTTGTACCGTTCTCCAAGGTCGCTGAAGAACTTCACCGCCACGTCGCGTGACATAACTCGACGCTCGACCGGCAGGTCCGCCGCGGCCAGTTCCTTCATCCGGGCCTCGATGGCCGCCAGATCCTCGGGTGTAAACGGCCGCTTGTACGCAAAGTCGTAATAGAAACCGTCCTCGATCACCGGGCCGATGGTCACCTGGGCATCCGGGAAGAGCGACTGGACAGCCTGGGCCAGCAGATGGGCCGTGGAGTGCCGGAGCACCTCGAGTCCGGCCGGATCCTTCGCCGTGACGATGGCGAGACGCGCGTCCCGGTCGATGAGGTAACTGGTGTCGACCAGCTGGTCGTTCACCCGCCCGGCCAGGGCCGCCCGCGCCAGGCCAGCCCCAATGGCGGCGGCCACCTCGCCCACGGAGACCGGGCGATCAAATACTCTCTGGCTGCCATCCGGCAGTGTGATAACGGGCATGGGTGCTTAAACGTAAATGGTAGGCGCGAGTGGAGTCGAACCACCGACCCCTTCCATGTCAAGGAAGTGCTCTAACCACTGAGCTACGCGCCTGCTGCGGGCCGGGCGGAACGATACCGAAAGGCAGGCGCCCAAGGCAAGGCGGCGTCACAGGGGCGAGTCTGCCGGTAGGCCCAGTTCGACGCGACGCAGGGCCTGCAGCTCGTCACGGAGACGCGCAGCCTCCTCGAATTCCAGGTTCCGGGCATGCTCGAACATGTCCCTCTCCAGGCGGGCTATCCGCCTGGAGAGCTGGTCCGGGGTCAGCTGGCGGTACTCCTCGCGGGGCTCGGCAGCCCGCCGCCCGCGACGGGAGCCGGCATCCCGCGCGCCATCCATGATGTCCCGAACTTCCTTGACGATGCTCCGGGGCTCAATGCCATGCTGCAGATTGAACTCCACCTGCCTGCGCCTCCGGCGATCGGTCTCGGCAATAGCCCGTTGCATCGATCCCGTGACCTGGTCGGCGTACATGATGGCCTTGCCATTCAGGTTGCGGGCGGCCCGCCCCACCGTCTGGATCAGCGAGCCCTCGGAGCGCAGGAAGCCCTCCCTGTCGGCGTCCAGGATGGCGACCAGCGAGACCTCCGGAAGATCCAGACCCTCCCGCAGGAGGTTGATCCCCACCAGCACGTCGAAGGTTCCCAGCCTGAGGTCGCGGATGATCTCGGTTCGCTCGACTGTTTCGATGTCGGAATGCAGGTACCGGACCCGGATGCCGTGCTCCCCGAGGAACTCCGTGAGATCCTCGGCCATCCGCTTGGTCAGGGTGGTTATCAGCACCCGCTCCTGCCGGGCAACACGCAGCTGGATCTCGGAGAGGACATCATCCACCTGGGTTGACGCGGGACGGATTTCGATCTGCGGGTCAACCAGCCCCGTCGGCCTCACCACCTGCTCCACGACGGCATCCGAATGCGACCGCTCGTAGGGACCCGGGGTGGCGGACACGTAGATGGTCTGGGGTGACAACGCCTCGAACTCATCGAAGCGCAGCGGGCGATTATCAAGGGCCGACGGCAACCGGAAACCGTATTCCACGAGAGTCTCCTTCCGGGACCGGTCGCCGCGATACATGCCGCCGAGCTGGGGAATCGTGACATGGCTCTCGTCGATGATGAGCAGGCCGTCCGCTGGCAGGTAGTCGAAGAGGCATGGTGGCGGTTCCCCCGCCTGGCGGCCCGACAGGTAGCGGCTGTAGTTCTCGATGCCATTGCAGTACCCCAGTTCCGCCATCATCTCAACGTCATATAGCGTCCGCTGCTCGAGACGCTGGGCTTCGACGAGCTTGCTGGCCTGGCGGAGTTCCTCCAGCCTGAGGACGAGATCCCGCTTGATCTGGTCGACCGCCCGCAGCACGGAGTCCCGGGGGGTAACGTAATGGCTCTTCGGGAAGATCGTAAGCCGGGGGACACTGCGCAGGATCTCGCCCGTGAGCGGGTCAAACCAGGCGAGGTTCTCGATCTCATCGTCGAACAGCGTGACACGCACGGCCTCACGCTCGGATTCCGCCGGAAAGATGTCGATCACCTCGCCGCGGGCCCGGTAGGTGCCATTGGTGAGCTGCATGTCATTCCGGGTGTACTGGAGTTCTGCAAGGCGTCGCAGCAGGTCACGCTCAGGCAGCCGGTGGCCGCGCGAGAGGTGCAGGACCATGCTGAGGTAGGACTGCGGATTACCCAGGCCATAGATCGCCGAAACCGTT
>CAZTGY010000135.1:2429-7348 GCA_964613445.1 uncultured Chromatiaceae bacterium
CATCTGCTCGATGTGCGCGTTGATTGCCGCATCCTTTTCGCTATAGGTGTCGGACGACGGCACGTAGGCTTCAGGCTGGTAGTAGTCGTAGTAGGAAACGAAGTACTCCACCCGGTTTTGCGGGAAGACATCCCGCATCTCCCCGTAGAGCTGTGCCGCAAGGGTCTTGTTTGGCGCCAGGATCAGCGCGGGACGCTGCTGGGCCTCGATGACGCTGGCCATCGTGAACGTCTTGCCGGAGCCGGTGACGCCCAGCAGTGTCTGTCGTGCAAGTCCGCTGGCAAGACCGCTGTTCAGGGCCTCGATGGCGGCAGGCTGGTCGCCGGCAGGGCGAAACTCCGCAGATAGCTGAATTCGGTCCATCGACATCGGTGACGCCGGCCTGAACCGGCAGTTGGTTGCGGGACCCGAATCCCTTAGAATTTGCGGCCCTCTTCCGCCACGAGCCCAGCGAGGAATACCGGTGAGTCTAGCAGTTTCGCAGCGCTGTCAGCGAGTTAAGCCTTCGCCCACGATGGCGGTCACGGCCATGGCAGCCGAGCTTCGCGCCAAGGGGCGGGATGTCATCGACCTCGGTGCCGGAGAACCCGACTTCGACACTCCCGAGCACATCAAGGCAGCGGCCATTGCCGCGATCAACGGCGGGCAGACGAAGTACACGCCGGTCGAGGGCACTGCAGCACTAAAGAAGGCCGTCATCGAGAAGTTTCGGCGCGAGAACCACCTGACGTACGGCATGGACGAGGTAGTGGTGTCGTGCGGCGCCAAGCAGACCTGCTACAACGTCTGCGGCGCGGTGCTGAATCCCGGCGACGAAGCCATTGTGCCAGCGCCCTACTGGGTCTCGTACCCCGACATGATCAAGCTGGCCGATGCCGAACCGGTCATAGTCGGGGCCACGCTTGAGGACGGGTTTAAGATCACGCCGCGCCTGCTGGACGCCGCAATTACGCCGAAGACGCGCCTGATCTTCCTCAATAGCCCGTCCAATCCGACCGGCGCCGCCTACAGCCGCGCCGAACTGCAGGCCCTCGGCGCCGTGCTGGAAAAGCACCCGGCGATCGTCATTGCGGCCGATGACATGTACGAGCACATCTACTGGGCGGCCGAGCCCTTCGTCAGCTTCGCCGAGGCCTGCCCGACGCTGTACGACAGGACAGTCACCATCAACGGCGTGTCGAAGGCCTATGCCATGACCGGGTGGCGCATCGGGTACGCCGGAGGCCCGAAGGCCATCATCGCGGCAATGAAGAAGATCCAGAGCCAGAGTACGTCGAATCCATCGAGCATTTCGCAGGCCGCCAGCATTGCGGCGCTGTCGGGCGATCAGAGTTGCGTCCGCGAGATGACCAGGGCCTTCAAGGAGCGCCACGACTACATCGTCGCGGCCCTGAACGGCATTCCAGGCTTCAGGTGCCTGCCGTCCGCCGGGACCTTTTATGCATTCCCGAACGTCACAGAGGCACTCCGGGCGAAAAACCTGAAGGACGACCTGGCGCTTTCCGAATTGTTGCTGAACAAGGAGGAGGTGGCGGTGGTGCCTGGTTCGGCCTTCGGGGCTCCGGGACACCTCCGGCTATCCTTCGCCTGCAGCCTGGACACCCTCAGGGAGGCGGTCCGCCGGATCACCCGCGTCATGGGCTAACGTGCCCTGCGTTCTTGACTTGCCACGGCACGATCGCTGAGAATCCCGCGCGCTTCAGGGCTTTACCTCGCTTCCCCGGTAGCTCAGTGGTAGAGCAACCGGCTGTTAACCGGTTGGTCGCTGGTTCGAATCCGGCCCGGGGAGCCATCCCATCCCGCAGCCTTGCCCGGCTCCAGCCCTCAGAGCCGGCTCTTGAGGTGTGCCCGTAGCGGCTCAGCCAGCGCCGGGTCTGCCAGCGCATAGTCCACGGTCGCTTCGATATAGCCAAGCTTGCTGCCACAATCGTAACGACGCCCCGTGAATGGCAGCGCATAGACGGGCTCAGAGTTCAGGAGACGGGCGATACCGTCGGTGAGCTGGATCTCCCCCCCGGCACCACGCCCGGTTGATTCGAGGATCCCGAAGATCGACGGGGTCAACAGGTAGCGGCCCACCACAGCCAGCCGGGATGGGGCCACCTCGGGCGCGGGCTTTTCCACGATCCGCCGCACCCGGTGGGACTCGTCCACGGCCACGATTCCATAGTCACGGGTGCGATTCTGGGGGACTTCCTGCACGGCAAGGACACTGGATCCGTGCTGTTCGTAGTGCCGGCGGAGCTGCATCAGGCACCCGGTTTCCGCCTTGATCAGATCGTCAGGCAGCTGCACGTAGAAGGGCTCGTCGCCCACGGCGGGCCGGGCACACAGCACGGCATGGCCAAGGCCCAGCGGCTCACCCTGCCGGATGTAGACGCACGAAACACCGGCGGGGAGGATGGCCCGCACGAGATCCAGCAGTTCCTGCTTGCCATTCGCACTCAAGGCCCGCTCCAGCTCGGGATCCCTGTCGAAATGATCCTCGATGGCGCGCTTGCTGCTGCCGGTGACGAACACCAAGCGCGTGACTCCGGCCTCCAGAGCTTCCTCGACCGCGTACTGCACCAGGGGCTTGTCGACAATGGGCAACATTTCCTTCGGCATGGCCTTGGTTGCGGGAAGGAAGCGCGTCCCTCGGCCAGCGACAGGAAACACGGCAGTACGGACGAGTTGCGACATTGGTGAACCCCGGAAATTATTGTTATTGGCCGGAAGATGATAGCCAATCTCCGGCGGATCCGGTGAGTACTGGTTCACCGGACGGCGAGGCACCGGCCTCGCCGTCCGGTGTGGTTCAGGGCTTGGCCGGCGACTTCGCTGGCGACCCGGTCTGGATGTTTTCCCTGTTCAACTTAAGGACCTGGGGCCCGATGCCGCTGACCTTGAGGACGTCGTCGGGAGAGGCAAAACGCCCGTTCTTTTCCCGGTACTCCACGATCGCCCGGGCACGACTGTCGCCAACCCCGTTGAGCTCGCGGGCAATGGTCGCGGCATCAGCCGTGTTGATGTCGACCGGCCCCGCCAGCGCCAGGACGGGCAGGCACCCCAGAACGCCCAGATACATGACTCGTAGCATGAAACTCTCCTTCATTGAAGTTACGGACAAATCACGCTGCCGGAAGCCGACAGAGCGCTAATCCTAGAAAGAGAGACGGCAATTACTGAAGCTGCAATTCGCCCGACTTCGCCAGGAAATGGGCTAACCAAGGATCCCCTCTAGTACACCCGAGCTGATGGGTTGAACGGTGTCCCAGGACCGGCACCCGGGACACTGCCACTGCATGACGGCCGATCCGTACCCGCAGTTGTTGCACTGGAATCTCATCCCGGCCTTCAGCATCTTGTGCAGCAGGGGGCGAAGCCGGGTGACGCCCGCCAGGGACTCGGACCCCCGCTCTTCCGGCGCCAGCAAGGCGCTCAGGACGGGTTGCCCGGCGACGAACTCCGCCAGGTACTGCTCCGCCAGCGGATCTGTGATCCGGGGCTCCCGAATCACGCCCAGGGCAATTCCGCGGAGGCCATCCGGCGTAGCCGCGATCCGGGACAGGGCCTCCGCCACGCGCTCCCGGCCCTCGGAGTTCGTCGCAAGGCCCATCAGTCGCGGGAGTACCTCGCCGAGGAGACCGGGCCGGCTCGCGCCGAGATGACTCAACAGCTGGATGGAATCCGCGGCATGCCCCGAGTCCGTATCCAGATCTGCACGGATCAGGGCCGTGCGGACCTTGCCCGGCTCTATCGCCTCTGCCTGACTCAACATCTGGCGGGCGATGTCCGGCAGCTTCTGCAGGCGGGCTTGCTCCGCAAGCTCGCAGTAGTAATGCGCCAGCTGCGCCGGGCTGACGATGCCCGCATCGAGCCGGTTGAGCTCGGCACACAGGTCCACTGCCCTGTCCCAGTCGCTGGTCACCTCACTGATCCTGAGGAGCCGCCTCAGGGCGTCTGCGCCATGCACGCGCGAATCCCTCAGCCGTACGAAGATCTCCTCCGCCCGGTCGAACAGCCCGGCGCTCAGGTAATCCTCCGCCAGGGCAAAGGAAGCTGACTCGCGCTGCGCCACGCTGCTCGACTGACGTTCGACCAGGTTCTGGTGCAGGCGGATGGCCCGGTCGATCTCACCCCTGCGACGGAAGAGCGTCCCCAGAGCAAGCTGGGTCTCCATGGCATCGTCACTGAGGTCGTTGGCCCCGGTAAATACATCGACCGCGCGATCGGACTCCTCGTTGAGCAGGTAACGGAAGCCCCGGAGGAAGTTGGTGCGGGCCGACTGCTCCGCCTCTTCCTCCTCATCGGCGTCCCCGAATCGGGCAAACACGTAACCAAGTGCGGCCGCCAGGAACAGCAAACCGGCAAAGAGAAAGGTGGACTCAGTCGGCATCCTGCACCGGGAGACTGCGAAGCGCCTGGACCTCCTGTTCTGCAAGGCGCAGTGCGCGCCTCAACGAGCGGCGCTGGGCCAGCAGTCGCAGAATCCCGAACAGCGCACAGGCAATTCCGAAGGCCCACCCGACGGCTACTGCTCCGACTATCGCCAGGGACTTCTCGGTCTCGGTGGCGAGGAATGCAAAGTCGAGGGAGATCCGGCCTGGATTAAGCGCGGAAAAGACGGCGGCAAGGCCAATCAAGACCAGTACGAGGATGGACACCAGCAAACTGCGGATCATCTGACAATCTCCACCGGGCCAAGGCAGTGTTGCTGGACAGAACTGTCAGGCCGATATTCAGTCCTTGATCGGCAGCTGCCGGTGCTCGTTGACCCGGTCGCGCAGGTCCTTGCCGGGCTTGAAGTGCGGAACGTACTTGCCGGCGAGGGCCACGGCATCGCCCGTCTTCGGATTGCGCCCCATGCGGGGCGGCCGGAAGTGCAGGGAAAAGCTGCCAAAACCACGAATCTCGATGCGCTGGCCACCGGCCAGCGC
>CAZTGY010000136.1:0-7343 GCA_964613445.1 uncultured Chromatiaceae bacterium
CGGGCGACCTGGGGAGCTGGTATTCGAAGCTCTTCAACAACGTGCCGCCCACCGCCGAGCAGGTCCGGCTGATCGCCCTGGCTGCCAGCGCCGCCGGCGACACCGCCGATGCGCACTACTACATGGCGGAATTGCACCTGCTCCGGGGTGACGTGATCATGGCCGCCGACCAGCTGCGGCTGGCCCTGTCGATACCGGGCCTGGACAGCGTGCAGAAGGCACGCTTCAGTTCCAGGCTCGCGGAAATCCAGGAGTGGCTGGACCGCGAGCAACGCAGCCGGCGGCAGCAGGCGGCGGGGACGAAGCCGCCGTGATGCCCGGCCCAGTCCCGAAGCGCGTGGCAGGTACCCTCGCTGACCTGGCCAGTTCGCTGGCCAGGGCGCTGGCCAGTGCGCTGGGCCTCGCGCTGGCGCTCTCCGGCTGCGCCAGCCAGGACGCCGCAATGCGGACCGAGGCCTTCGATCCGATCGAGCCCGTGAACCGGGTCGTGTTCCAGGTGAACGACTGGGGCGACCGGTACCTCCTGCGGCCCGTGGCCGTGGGGTATGAGCGGGGGCTTCCCGCGCAGATGCGGACGGGCGTGCGCAACATCTTCAGCAACCTGCTCTATCCCGTGACGATCGCCAATGCCTTCCTGCAGGGCAAGTTCAAGCAGTGCAGCCGGGACGGCGCGCGCTTCCTCGTGAACTCCACCGTGGGCCTCGCCGGCACCTTCGATCCGGCCACGCGCATCGGCCTCGAGGAGAACGATGAGGATTTCGACCAGACGATGGCCGTGTGGGGCATCGGCGAAGGGCCTTACCTGGTCATCCCCATCTTCGGCCCCCGCATACTCCGGCACCTGGCCGGCGACGTGGTGGACGCGCCCCTGACGCCCTTCGTGAGCGTGACGAGCGGCGACCTGGACCTGAAACTGGCCGCGTGGGTGGTGAACCAGGTGGACAAGCGGTCGCGACTGCTCGACGTGGACTACCAGGTGTTCGAGTCCTTCGACCCTTACATCTTCGTCCGGGACGCGTACCTGCAGCGGCGGCGGTACCTGGCGCTGGACGGGAACGTGCCCGAGGACGATTCCTACCTGGATGACGCCGCGCTGGATGACGCGGAGCCGGACGACGCGGGGCCGGACGACACGGGGCCGGACGACACGGGGCCCGAGTAGCCGTCCGTCAGCAGGCCGTCCACGCCGCTCAGCCGGGCGATGGCCAGCAACTTCTCCGGCAGGCCCGTGAAGGTCATCGCCTGCCGGTCGGCCCGCGCCTGCCGCAGCCATTCCAGCAACAGCGCCAGGCCGGCACTGTCGACCCTGCTGACGCCCTCCAGGTTCACGGCGACGGCGGACTGGCCGGCAAACACCGCCCTGCCGGCCTCGAGCAAGGCCCCGGCCGTCGCAAACGTGACCGGCCCCGTCATGGCAAAGGCGCCCGGACCGGTGGCGGCCAGGGCTGCGGTCAGGGCCGCCGACGGGGCTACCGGCAGCGTCACGTGCTGCCGCCACCCACCGGCTTGGTGGTCACCCTGGCGGCATCCGCCTTGAGCCGGGCAATGACGGCGTCGATCCCGTTCGCGCCGATCTCCGCGTTGAACTGGTTGCGGTAGTTCTGCACGTAGGAGATGCCCTCGATGCGGACATCGAAGGCCCGCCAGCCGTCCTTGGTCTGGTGCAGCGAATAGTGCACGGGCAGCTTCGTCCCGTCCTCCAGCTGCATCTCCGTCTTCACGATGGCCCGCTTCGGGTCGGGAGGCGTGGCCGGGCCCGGGAAGAACCGGACCTTGTCTTTCTCGAAGCGCAGCACGTAGCGGGAATAACTGCGCAGGAGGAAATCGTAGAACGTGTCGATGAACTGCTGGCGCTGGGCCGGGGTGGCCGTCCGCCAGTGCTTGCCGAGCACGAGCCGGCCGGCGTAGTCGGTATCGAACACGGGGAGGAAGACCTCGCCCACCAGCTTGTACAGCTCGGGCGGATTGGCCTCGAGCTGCTTCTGGCGGCCGTTGATGCGGGCCGCGAGGGTATCCGCCGTTTCGCGGACGACCTGGTCCGGCGTGCGGGTGTCTACCGTCGCGAGGCTGGAGAGGCTGCAGAGGAGAAGCGCCAGGGTGGCTACGATTCGCATGGTGGATCTCCTCGACTATTCGCCGGCGTCGCCGGCATCACCGGCCGGGGCGGCGGGCGCGGCCCCGGCACCGCCACCCTTCTCGGCCTGGCTGAACAGGAACTTGCTGACCAGCTGTTCCAGGACGATGGCCGACTGGGTGATTTCCAGCTCACTCTGGTCCTTCAGGTAGGTGTCGGAGCCGCCGGGGCCGAGGCCCACGTACTTGCTGCCCAGCAGACCCGCCGTGAGGATGCTGGCGTCCGAATCATCCGGAATCCGGTTGAACCGGTCCTTAATCCGCATGCTGACCACGGCATCCAGGCGCTCATTGTCGAAGACGATGCTCTCGACACGGCCGATGTTCACGCCGGCCATGGTCACGGGCGACCGTACCTTGAGGCCGGCCACGTCGTCGAAGCGGGCCGTCACGCGGTACCCGTCGCCGTCACCGGCGTACTCCTCGAGATCGGTGGTCTGGGTCGCCAGAAAGAGCAGCGCGGCGAAGCCCAGGAAGATGAACAGGCCGGTGCCGAGTTCCCGTGTGCGGGTGCTTTCCATGATCGAACAAGCCTCAGAGAAGGTAGGCGGTGATCGTGTAATCGAGGATCAGTACCAGGATCGACGTGGTCACGACCGTGCGCGTGGTTGCCATGCCGACGCCCTCGGCGGTCGGCGGGGCATTGTACCCCTCGAAGACCGCCACGAGCCCGGCCGTGGTGCCGAACACGAAGCTCTTCAGCACGCCCTCGTAGATGTCCGGGGGATCCACGTATTCCTGCATCTGGGACCAGAACGCGCCGTTGTCGACGCCCATGACCTGCACGCCGATGAACCAGGCGCCCAGGACCCCCACGGCGTTGAACACGGCCGTCAGCAACGGGACGGAGATGACGGCACCGATGAAGCGCGGCGCGATGATCCGCCGGATCGGATCGATCGCCATGACTTCCATCGCGGCCAGCTGGTCGGTGGCGCGCATGAGGCCGATCTCGGACGCCAGGGACGTGCCTGCCCGGCCGGCAAACAGCAGCGCGGTGACCACCGGCCCCAGCTCCTTGAACAGGGTGAGCGCCACGCCCGCGCCGAGGATGTCCTCCTGCCGCAGGCGGGACAGGGAGTCATAGCCCTGCAGGCCTATCACCATCCCGACGAAGAAGGCCGAGGTCATGATGATGACCAGCGAGAGCACGCCGGAATTGCGCACCTGCTGGGAAATGAGCCGCGGCCTGGCCAGCGCCGCGGGGCACTGCTTCAGGATCTCGATGAGGAACAGGATCGCCGCACCCAGCTTGCGCAGGGAGTCGAGCAGCCCGTGCCACAGCTGGACGGGAAGAGTCATTGGGACCTGCCCAGCAGCTGCTCGGCGTAGTCCGGGGCCGGGTAATGAAAGGGCACGGGCCCGTCGGCTGCGCCCGTCATGAACTGGCGCACCAGCTCGGACGGGCTCTCCGCCAGTTCGCGGGGCGCGCCGGATGCGATCACGCGCCCCTCGGAGATCACGAAGCAGTGGTCGGCGATATGGCTGATCTCGGCCACGTCGTGGGATACGACGATGCTGGTCAGGCCCAAGGCGTCGTTGTTCAGCCGGATCAGCCGCAGGACGACGCCCAGGGAGATGGGATCGAGCCCGGAAAACGGCTCGTCGTAGAGCAGGAGCTCCGGATCCAGCACCATGGCGCGGGCCATCGCGACGCGCCGGCCCATGCCGCCGGACAGTTCCGCCGGCATGAGGCCCGCGGCCCCGCGCAAGCCGACGGAGTTCAGCTTCGTCAGGACGAGCTGGCGGATCAGGGGTTCCGGGAGCCGCGTGTTCTCCCGCACGGGAAATGCGACGTTCTCGAACACGTTGAAGTCGGTCAGCAGCGCGCTGTTCTGGAACAGCATGCCCATGCGCCGCCGCAGGTCGAACAGCCCGGCGCGGGACAGCGAGGCCACTTCCAGGCCGCCCACGGTGACAGCCCCGGCCTCGGGGCGCAGCTGGCCGGTGATCATCCGCAGCAGCGTCGTCTTGCCGGTGCCGCTCGGCCCCATGATCGCCGTGATGCTTCCCCGGCGGACGGCGAGGTCCAGGCCGGAAAAGATCGGGCGCCCGGACCGGCCGAACCGCAGCCCGCTGACCTGTACGAGGTTATCCGCCGTCACTGCGTCAGGCGGCTTCCATTTCGCGCCGGTACTGGCCGGCGTGGGCCAGGCCGTTCAGGCGCGCACGCTTGTGGAAAGCCGCCTGCCCGGCCTTCACGGCGTCGGGCTTGCCGCCCCAGGCCTTTAGGGCGGGTGCCTGCAGGGCACGTCCGTAGGAGAAGGTGAGCTGCCAGGGCAGCGCGCCCAGCGTGTTCATGACGGCCAGGTGCTCCGTGGACTCCTCGGGACTCTGGCCACCCGACAGGAACGCGATGCCCGGCACCGTGGCCGGCACCGTGGCCTTCAGGCAACGGACCGTGGCCTCTGCCACCTCGCGCACGGAGGCCTTCTGCCTGCAGTCCTGCCCAGGCACCACCATGTTCGGCTTCAGGACCATGCCGGCGAAGTCGACCCGGTGGGCGCGGAGCTCGATGAACGTGCGCTCCAGCGCCGCGGTGGTGACTTCCTCGCAGCGGCCGATGGTGTGGTCCCCGTCCATGAGCACCTCCGGCTCGACGATGGGCACGATGCCGGCTTCCTGGCACAGGGCCGCATAGCGGGCCAGCGCGTGGGCGTTCGCCCCCAGGGAGAAACTGCCCGGGAAATCCGGGCCGATGGCGATCACGGCCCGCCACTTCGCGAACTTCGCGCCGAGGCCGGCATACTCCTTCAGGCGCTCGCGCAGGCCGTCGAGGCCCTCGGTGACCGTCTCGCCGGGGAAGCCGGCCAGCGCCTTGGCGCCGGCATCGACCTTGATGCCGGGAATCATGCCCAGCCCGGCCAGGTACTTCGGGAACGGCACCCCGCCCAGCGTGGCCTGGCGGAGGGTTTCGTCGTAGAGGATCACGCCGCTGATGAAGTCGCTGGCACCCGGCGTGGTGAAGAGCATGTCCCGGTAGGCGCGCCGGCTCTCGGCCGTGGACTCGAGCTTGATCGAATCGAAGCGCTTCTTGATCGTTCCCGAGCTTTCGTCGGCGGCCAGGATTCCCTTCCCCGGCGCCACCATCGCCTGTGCAATGGCAGCAAGAGACTGTGCAGTCATGATCGTGAATCCTCCGGTTTCTGAGCAGGTCGCGCTGGGGCATGCACCCTGGCGACCGGCAAGTCCGGGCGGTCAGCGCGGCGGAGAAGAATAGCAAATTCCCCCTGCAGCAGCCGCCCGGGGTTTTCACCACGCGCATACTGGACTAACATAGTCCCATATAGTTTTCGCCCCGGGAACCGCAGACGGCCATGCTCCGCATCAGCAAGCTTACGGACTACGGCACCATGATCCTGGTGCACCTGGCGGTGCACCAGGGGCGCCTGCATTCGGCGAGCGATGTCGCGGCCGGCACGCGGCTGGCGCTGCCCACCGTCCAGAAGCTGCTCAAGCTGCTGGCCCGGAGCGACCTGGTGCGCTCCGTGCGCGGTGCGGAAGGTGGCTACGTGCTGGCGCGTACGCCCGGCAACATCTCGGCCGCCGACATCCTCGACGTGCTCGAAGGCCCGCTCAGCATTACGGAATGCAGCACGTCGGAAAGCCGCTGCGAGCTGGAGGATGGCTGCCCGGTTGGCGGGGCCTGGCAGAAGATCAACCGGGGCATTCGCGGCGCCCTGGGCGAGATCACGCTGGCCGAGCTGGCCCACCCGCCCCGGGAATTCCCGCTGGTGGACCTGTCAGGACGCGTGGGGCGGCTCCGCCACCGCGTGCCGTCCCCCTGAGTGCGACGGCCATGACCGGCAGCACACCCAACCAGGGCCTCGAGGAACTCATCGGCCGGCGCTACGCGCACGGCTTCGTCACCGACATCGAATCGGACACGGTGCCGCCCGGGCTCAGCGAAGACACGATCCGGTTCATCTCCGCCAAGAAGGGCGAACCCGGGTTCCTCCTCGAATGGCGGCTCAAGGCCTACCGTCACTGGCTCACGCTCCGGGAGCCCCGGTGGGCCAGGCTCCACCACCCGCCGATCGACTACCAGGCGATCTCCTATTACTCGGCGCCGAAAGCACCACAGGGCCCGAAGTCCATCGACGAGGTGGACCCGAAGCTGCTGGAGACCTACGAGAAGCTGGGCATCCCCCTGCACGAGCGGGCTCGCCTGGCCGGCGTGGCGGTGGACGCCGTGTTCGACAGCGTCTCCGTCACCACGACCTTCAAGGACCGGCTCTCCGCGGTCGGGGTGATCTTCTGCTCGTTCTCGGAAGCCGTGCGGGAGCACCCCGACCTCATCCGCAAGTACCTTGGCACCGTGGTCCCCTACCGGGACAACTACTTTGCGGCGCTGAATTCGGCGGTGTTCACCGACGGCTCCTTCGTGTACATCCCGAAGGGCGTCCGCTGCCCGATGGAACTGTCCACGTACTTCCGGATCAACCAGGCCAAGACCGGCCAGTTCGAGCGCACGCTGATCATTGCGGAAGAGGCGAGCCACGTCAGCTACCTCGAGGGCTGCACCGCCCCCCAGCGCGACGAGAACCAGCTGCACGCGGCCGTGGTCGAGCTGGTCGCCCTGAAGGACGCCACCATCAAGTATTCGACCGTGCAGAACTGGTATCCCGGCGACGAGGAAGGCCGGGGCGGCATCTACAACTTCGTCACGAAGCGCGGCGACTGCCGGGGCGCGAATTCGCGCATCTCCTGGACCCAGGTCGAGGCGGGCTCCGCCATCACCTGGAAGTACCCGAGCTGCATACTGCGCGGCGAGAACTCCGTGGGCGAGTTCTACTCCGTGGCCGTCACCAACAACCTGCAGCAGGCCGACACGGGCACCAAGATGATCCACATCGGCCGCAATACCCGGAGCACGATCGTGTCCAAGGGCATCTCGGCCGGCCGGGCGCAGAACGCGTACCGGGGGCTCGTGAAGATCCTGCCCACGGCGGAGAACGCCCGCAACTACACCCAGTGCGATTCCCTGCTGATGGGCGCCCGGTGCGGGGCCCACACCTTCCCGTACATGGAGGTCCGCAACCCCACCGCGGTGGTTGAGCACGAGGCCACCACGTCCCGGATCGGCGACGACCAGCTCTTCTACTGCCGGCAGCGCGGCCTGTCGACCGTGGATGCGGTGAACCTCATCGTGAACGGCTTCTGCAAGCAGGTCTCCCGCGAACTGCCCATGGAATTCGCCGTGGAAGCCC
>CAZTGY010000137.1:0-7324 GCA_964613445.1 uncultured Chromatiaceae bacterium
CCTACAACTTCATGAATCCCCTCGGCACGGACCGTCCGGGCTACTCCTCGGTGCTGAGCGGATACCTGCGTACAGCCGCCTCCCGGGAACTCGAGGCGCGGGGCTACCAGAAGAGCGACAACCCCGACCTGCTCATCAACTTCAACGTGCAGACCAAGGAAAAGATCCAGAGCAGCACCATGCCCTCCGGCCCGGCGTACGGCGGCTACTACGGCTATCGTTCCGGCTACTACGGAACGTGGGGCGGCTATGAGACCCAGGTGACCCAGTACACCGAGGGCACGCTCACCGTGGATGTCGTGGACGCCGCGCGCAAGCAGCTCGCCTGGGATGGCACGGCCGTGGGCCGCGTGCGCGACGAGGCGCGGAAGAACCTGCAGCCGGCGGTCGACAAGGTGATGGCCCAGGTCTTCGAGAAATTCCCGACCCGTGTCCCGCCGGCGCCCTGACCCGCACTGATTCTGTGACCCGGGTCACGCCGGGTCCGGCGGGCGTGGCCGATAACAGGCCTGACGCCGGGTCCGCCGGCGGGAGATGGCGCATGCGGGTCCTGTTTGTCGACGACGAGCCTAACGTGCTGGACAGCATCCGGCGCCAGCTGCGGAAGTCCGGCGACATCCTCACCGCCGCCAGCGGCGACGAGGCGCTGCGGCTGCTCGGGGAACTCGGCCCCGTCGCGCTGGTGATCTCGGACATGCGCATGCCGGGCATGACGGGCGCCGAACTCCTGGCCCGGGTCCGGGAGCTCTACCCGGATACCGTGCGCATGATCCTCTCGGGCCAGGCTGACCTGGAGTCCACGATCGCCGCCGTCAACGATGGCCACATCTTCCGGTTCATCACGAAGCCCTGCGACGAGGAGTCGCTGAGAAAGGCGGTTGCGGCGGGCATCGAGCAGTACCTGCTCGTCACGACCCGGAAGGAACTGGTCGAGAAGACGCTGCAGGGCCTCGTCGAGACCCTGACGGACATTCTCGGCCTGACCAACCCGATGGCCCGGCAGCGGACCGCACGGGTCCGCCAGTACGCGACCGCGATCGCCGGCGCCCTGCGGTTCTCGATGCCCTGGGACCTGCGCCTCGCCACCCTGCTGTCCCAGCTGGGTTGCATCACGCTGCCCGGGTCCATCCTCGACAAGCTCTACGCCGGAACGGCCCTCACCGGGGACGAGCAACGCCTGTATGCGCGCCACCCCGGCGTCGCCGCGTCGCTGATCGCGCGCATTCCCCAGCTGGGCTCCGTGGCGGACATGATCGGCCGCCAGCAGCGCATCGACTTCACCGCCCTGCCAGGCGACGTGGGCGCGTGGGACGCGGACACGACCGCGACCGTGATCCTGGCGGTGGCCACGGCCCTGGACGAACTGCTGGCCACCGGCGACCAGCCGGCCACGGCCCTGCAGCGGCTCGAGCAGTCGATGCCCGGCATGCCCAAGGCGGTGATGGCGGCGATCCGCGCGGTGCACCTGCACAGTGCGTACATGGACATCCGCTTCGTGGAGTTCGGCGACCTGGCCCCGGGCATGGTGCTGGACGAGGATGTGGTGACCGACACCGGCGACACGGTGATGTTCCGCGGCGAGGAAGTCACCCGCACCCTGCTCGAGCAGCTGCGCCCGGGCGCCCAGGCGCCGGACACGAGCGGAACCACGATTATTTCCCAGAAGCTCCGGGTGCTGATTCCAGCCTGACCGGCGCGGCCGCCAGCGGCAGCCGGATCGTGAAGCACGTGCCGCGGCCGCGCTCGCTGTCCACGGCAATGGAGCCGTTGTGCTTCTTCACGACGCCGTGGGCGATGGCCAGCCCCTGGCCGGTCCCCTGGCCGACGTCCTTCGTCGTGAAGAACGGGTCAAAGACCCGGGCGCGAACCTCGTCGGACATTCCCGATCCGTTGTCCGTGATGCGGATTTCGGCAAAGCCGCCGGCCTGGCGGGTCGACACGCTGATCCTGCCCGGCTGCCCCGGCCCCCGGGCCTCGATGGCGTGCGCCGCATTGACGAGCATGTTGACGATCACCTGGTTGATGCCGCCGGCCAGGCAGGGCACGGGCGGCAGGTCGCGATCCAGCTCGGTGCTGAGCTCCGCAAGGCCGTGCCATTCGCCGCCGGCGACCCGCACCGCACTCTCGACGACCCGGTTCAGGTCCGTCGGCGCAAAGTCCCTGGCCGGATGCGCCAGCTCCCGCATCGACCTCACGATCTCGCCCACCCGCTCGACGCCCTCCAGCGACTGGCGGATGGCCACCGGCACCTCGGCCTGCAGGTAGTCCACTTCAGCGTCGGCGAGGACCCGCGCGAGGTCGCCCGCCGGGACCGCGCCGCCGCCCGCGCCGCGCACGAGCCGGGCGATCTCACCCAGCAGCGCCGTGACACCCGTGAAGGCATCCCGCAGGAAGCGGATGTTCCCGCCGACGTACTGGGTTGGCGTATTGATCTCGTGGGCCACGCCCGCGGCCAGCTGCCCCACGGCCTCGAGCTTCCGGGCCTGGGCCAGCTGCTCCTCGAGGCGAATGCGCTCCGTGACGTCGTGCATGACGGCGATGAAGCTGGCGACGTGGCCCCTCGCGTCCCGGATGGGCGCCACGGTTACCTGCTCGCAGCAGACCGCGCCATCCCGCCGGGTGGTCTGGAGCGTGCCGGACCAGATCCGGCCCTCCTGTACGGTCCGCCACAGCCCGGCATACGTCGTGTCGGAGCTGTGGCCCCGCCCCGGCGCCTTGCCGATCACCTCGGCGCGGCTGAAGCCGGTCTGCCGCTCGTACTGGGGATTGACGTAGTCGATGGTGCCGTCGGCGTCCAGGATCGCGATGGCATCGCCCGCGTGCTCCACCGCGGCGGCGAACATCCCGAGCCGGGCCTGGGCCTGCTGGCGCGCCGATACCAGTTCGTCGAAGCGGCGGGCCAGGCTGCCGATCTCGTCGTTGCGGCCAAGGCCGGGAGTGGCCTGCTCCTCCACGCCCTCCTGCAGCGCCAGCATGTGCCCCGTCAGGCGGCGCAGCGGCGCGGAGACCAGCCCGCGGATCAGGGCGATGAGGATGAGGATGGTCAGCACCGCGGTCACGAGCACGCCGACCAGCAGCAGCTGTGCCGTGTCCCGGCCCGTCGCCACGATCGTGCGTGGCATGCGCGTCTCGAGCATGAAGGCCGGCTTGCCAGCCAGGTCGCCGAAGATCTTGAAATCCGACATGTCGTCCCGGCGCGTGACCAGGCGGGAAGCGGACTTGGCCTCCACGAGCTCCCGGGCGAGGGCATGCATCTCATCGTTCATGCGGTCCCGGCCGCTGCCGTGGGGAATGACGTGGGACGGGAGGACGCTCAGGTCCGTGAAGAGCTTCTCGACGTGCAGGTAGCGGCCCATGACGAGGGTGCCCGCCGGGACGCCCGACCCGTCGGTCCGGGACACCGCGCGCATCGAGAGCACCATGGGACCCAGGGGCGTATCCATGAGCCCGCCGTGCGTCTCCCGGCTGCCGGCCGGCGGCAGCAGTGACGCGCGGGACGGGTGGGTGACGGCGCCGCTCGTCGCGGTGCCGCCCAGCAACCTGACCAGGCCGGCGACGGCGTCCGGGCCGCCGTTGCCTTCCGGCCGGAGCTCTCCGTAGTAGAGGTGGCCCGACGGGTCGATGAGCAGGATGGCGTCGAGCTCCAGCCGGTCGAGGACCACGTTGCCCAGTTCGGAGGTCCGGAATCCGGGGTTCCTCCCCTGGATGTAGTCGTAGAGGTCGTCCCACTGCCCCCAGTCGGTCGCAATCGCCTGCAGGTGCTCGATCTCGGAAGCGATGACGCGGTCGAGGATGGTCCGGTTCTGCCGGACCAGCTGCATCTCCGTCTCGACGAACTTGTCCAGCACGACCTGCTGGCCAAACCAGGCGAGGCCGGCAGCCGATACCGCGATGACCGCCAGCAGGACCAGCGTGATGCGGGCGGCGAGTGGCAGTTCCATGCCAGTCTTCATCTGGGCTTGATACCCGAATCCGGCAGGAGCCACCGGTGCCGCCGTCACAGATGGATTGGGTCAACAGGCCATGAGACGCGCATCACAACGGCGTCCCGGAGCCCTTAGAATGGCGGCATGGCCATACCGATCGACCTCGCGAACCTGAGGCGCGACTACAGCACCCGGCCGCTCGGGCGCGGGGACCTCGCGGCGGACCCGGTGACCCAGTTCCAGCAGTGGTTCACCGAGGCCCTGGGCGCCAGCGTCCTCGACCCCAACGCCATGGCCGTGGCAACCGTCGGGGCCGACGGACAGCCCTCGCTGCGGATGGTCCTGCTCAAGCACTTCGATGCGCAGGGCTTCGTCTTCTACACCAACCACGACAGCCGCAAGGCGCGTGAGATGGCGGGCAATCACCGGGTCGCCCTGCTGCTGTACTGGGCGGAGATCAGCCGGCAGGTGCGGATCACGGGCACCGCGACCCGCGTCTCCGCCGCGGAGAGCCTCCGCTATTTCCTCTCCCGGCCGCGGGACAGCCAGATCGGCGCCTGGGTTTCCGAACAGAGCCGGGTCATCGAGGGGCGCCAGCTGCTCGAAGCGAAGTTTGCGGAGATCAAGGGCCGTTTCGCCGCCGGCGAGGTGCCCCTGCCCTCCTTCTGGGGGGGCTACCGGGTGGCGGCGGACACGGTGGAGTTCTGGCAGGCCCGGGAGAACCGGCTCCACGACCGGTTCCTCTATAGTCGCGGGGGTGCCGGCTGGACGATCGAGCGCCTGGCACCCTGACCATCGTTACCGAGGAACCTGGCATGACCCCTGGAACGTTCACAGCCCGGCTGCTGGCCGCGGCCGCCCTCACCGCCACGGCTGCCGGCTGCGCCTCGCAGCCCCCGCCGCTTTCCGGGTCGCCCCCGCTGGCGGAGTTCTGCCTCGAAGCCCAGCGCGTCATCGTGCGCACCAGCGTGACCCCGGCGCTGGTCGTGCACACGGACTTCGATGCCTTCGTGAAGTCCAAGGCGGCCATCGAGCCGCTCACCATCCAGCAATACATCTGGTACGAGGACGACGACCCCGCCCGGCCCGTGATGGTGTCCTGCAAGCTGAAGAGCGCCGATCACCTGAACGAGGCCTTCGGTGCCGGCACGGCGGGCGGAAACGGCCGCTGCCAGGACATGAACCGGCTCACCTACGACAGGGTCCGGGCTTCGCTGGGGGCCGCCAACGTGGCGACCCTGGTGTTCGATCCCGCCGAGGAGGTCCGGAACACCGAGAACCCGGGGATGACCGGCCCCGACTGGCTGAAACCCTACGAAATGACCTGGCGCGACGACTCGGGCGTCCTGCACCTGCGCAGCAAGGGGTTCCGGGTGGACTGGACAGATCCGAAGTTCGCGGCCATGCCGGGGCGCTTCCGCGGCGTCCAGTACTGCCACCTGGTGGCCCCGGAGTACCTGGCGCGCCTCCTCACCGGCAAGGTCAGGCCGGGCGTGACCGTCGGCCGGGACGTGACTCCCCTGGCCCAGGCGCCCCGGTAGTCAGGAACAGCGTGCGCGACCTCCACGTCCTCATTGCCGGCGCCGGCATCGGCGGCCTGACTACCGCGCTGGCCCTGCAGCGTGCGGGGATCAGGGTCTCGGTGTACGAGCAGGCCCCCGTACTCGGCGAAGTGGGTGCGGGACTGACGCTCGCCTCCAACGCCTCGCGCATCCTCCAGCACCTCGGGCTCGGCGCCGTACTCGACGACCTCGCCGTGATCCCGGCGCACGGCGCCGTCAAGCACTTCCGCACCGGCAGGACGCTGGTGGACATACAGCGCGGCACGACCCAGGTCGAGCGCTTCGGCGCGCCCTACTGCCAGATCCACCGGCACGACCTGCACCAGGCCCTGGTCGGGGCGGCGCTGAGTGCCGACCGGAACTGCCTGCACCTGGGCTGCAAGCTCGAGGATTTCGGCCAGGATGCCCGGTCCGTCACCGCGCTCTTCGCCAACGGCAGGACGGCCCGTGGCGACCTGCTGATCGGCTGCGACGGCATCCGCTCGACCGTGCGGGCCCGCCTCTTCGGCACCGAGGACCCCCGCTTCACGGGCTACGTGGCCTGGCGCGGCCTCGTGCCGATGGAGCGGCTGTCGGCATCGCTCGTGGTGCCCGACTCCGCCGTCTGGATCGGCCCTGGCCACTTCCTGACCCGGTACAAGATCCGCCGCGGCGAGCTGGTGAACTACATCGCCATCGCGCGCACGAACGGGTGGGTGGAGGAAGGCTGGTCCGTGCGCTCCACGGTGGACGCGCTGCTGGCGGAATTCCGGGACTTCGAGCCCACGGCCCGCTCGATCCTCATGGCCACGCCACCGGACCAGTGCTTCAAGTGGGGCATCTTCGACAGGGACCCGCTGCCGGCCTGGTCCACGGGGCGCGTCACGCTGCTGGGCGACGCCGCCCACCCGACGACGCCATTCCTCGGCCAGGGCGCCGCCATGGCGCTGGAAGACGGGATGGTGCTCGCGCGGGCCATCGCCGCCGCCGGCTCGGTCGGCGAGGCCCTGGACCGCTACGAGAAGGCCCGCGTGGCCCGGGCCAATGGCGTGCTGGTGGCGTCGCGCGAGAACGGGCTGAACCTCACCACCACGGACCCCGACCGCTACGACGAGGAGACGCACCGGAACGAGGAGTCGCTGGACCTCGCCGGCTACGACGCGATGACGGTCCCCGTCTGAGCCCTGCCCGCTACCAGGGCAGCGGCTGCCCGTCGTAATTGAGGAACTCACCGGACCGGTCGAGCGTCCAGGCCGCGATCAGCGCGCGCATCCCCGTCACGCTGGCCAGCGGCCGGATCAGCGGCACGACGCCCGCCCGCACCAGCCTCACCAGGTGCTGCAGGTCCGGCGGCCCGGGATCGCCGGGCGCCAGGTCGAGCAGGCCGCGGGTGTCCACGAGCCCCGGATTGACGAGCCCGACGACCAGTCCCCGCGACCTGAGATCGAGCGCGAGGTTGCGGGCGAGCAGGTGCAGGGCCGCCTTGCTGGCCCGGTACGCATACAGGTTGGCCGGCGGCTGCAGCAGCCCGATGGCGCCTGCGGCACTGCCGAGGAAGATGACCTTCTTCTGGCCGCCCGCCTCGACGAGCGGGAGCAGGCGCTGGGTCAGCAGGGCGGGGCCGAGCGCGTTGGCCCGGAAGGCATCGAGGAACGCGGCCTCCTGCCACGCCCCCAGCAACTGCGGACCACCGGGGCCCAGCCAGGCGGCGTTGTGCAGCAGGACGTCCAGGGCAAGGTCGCCACCCAGGCGACTGGCGAGGTCGTCGATGGACGCCGGGCTGGCCAGGTCCAGTGTTTCGATCCGGATCCGGGGTTCGGCGCGGGCCAGCGCCTGCAGGCTCGCGGCGGTGGCCGG
>CAZTGY010000138.1:0-7268 GCA_964613445.1 uncultured Chromatiaceae bacterium
TGCCGCGCGTGTCCAGCATCTCCCGCCAGCCTCCGGACGGTTCGAAGCGCAGCGTGACGCCTCCCTGTCGGGCCGCCGACCGGAGCGCCAGTGACAACCCCGGTGCTGTCAGCAGGACCGAGTCCTCGTCCTCGCCCTCCGTGCCGAGAAAGCCGGCCAGTTCGAAGAATTCCCGGGTGTCGGCCGGCACCGACGAGCCCAGGGCCAGCTCCGTGCACCGGCCGATCAGCGGCGGCGGCAACTCGTCGTCCGACACCGAGAACGTCGGCGCCTCCAGCAGCATGAGCAGGTGGCCGTCCGGCGTGCGCAGGCCGACTTCGTTGAACTGGTCGTCGCCGAGGCGCATGAAGTCGAGCTCGGTGCCGGCATCCACCAGCGCCCGGGCATGGCGGGCGAGGTCGGGCCGCACGAAGGTGAGGGCTGGCTCATCGAGGCCCGTGCCGTGCAGCCCGATGACGACCTGCCCGTCGGTGACCGCCGCGTAACTCCGGGGCCGGATGTCGTTCACCCGCACCTCGGTGAGTCCCAGGCGCAGCCAGAAATCGAGCGATGCTCCCAGGTCGGGCGCGGGTACGCTGAGTTCCAGGAACTGGCCCAGTGTGGACATGACGTGCCTCCTCGCCGGGAGGCGCAAGCATTGCGGCTGTCGGCCAGGCGAGTCAAGAAACGGTCATGCTGCCGACGACCCGCCGCACCAGTGGCGCGACGATGGCCACCGTCGGAAAGGCAACGGGCCACGTCGTCATGCAGCTCCTCGCCCATTGCGCGGCAAGGCCCGGGTGGATGCCCTGGGTGGTCACGAGCACGAAGGCTGAGACGACGCAGACCATGATCGCCGAGAGCAGGGCGCTGAAGAGGATCGGTGCAAAACGGGCAGGAATTCTCATCTCATTCTCCTTCAATTCGAATACAGGAAGCTGGCCGCCAGGCCACCGGCGTAGAGACCGAGCCCGAAGACGGCGTGCGTGACGAGGCTCTGGATCCTTGCGGCAGCAGGGCGCGGCGTGCGGCTGGCAGCGATGCCGGCGCCCATGCCCGGCTGCATCAGCAGGAAAGGGGCCGCCACCGTGCCGATGCCGACGATCAGTGCCGGGCCGATGGCCGGGCGCTCGATCCAGGCGAGGCCCCAGACTCCGACCAGCACGGCCGCGAAGGCGATGCCGGTCAGGTAATGGGCAGTCCACCCAACCAGCCGCTCGCCACGGATGGCCGGCGACTTCGCGATGGAGGCATGCCGGAAGCGGCCACGAGCCATGTGGCCGAGCCAGCGGCCCACCAGCCCGTAGTCGGGGGCGGGCGTCCCGAGCAGGCGCCTGCGACCGATCCCCCAGAGATCCATCACGGCCGTCGCGGCCAGCCCGGTGATCAGCGTACCCATCAGATAGTCCATGACCTTCTCCAGTTGCTTGCCTAAATGCGGCACTGGGGGCAGAGTGCCACTTCAAGTCAACTTGAGGTCAAGAGGGTGCGGGACCTGGACATTGCGGAGGTGGCGCAGCGCTCCGGCGTTCCTGCCTCGGCGCTGCGTTACTACGAGGAAAAGGGCCTGATCGTCTCCGTCGGCAGGCACGGGCTGCGGCGGCTGTTCGACGCGGGCGTGCTGGAACGGCTGGCGCTCATCGCGCTGGGGCGCTCTGCCGGCCTTTCCCTGGACGAGATCGCCCGCATGTTCGCGCCCAACGGGCGCCCGCGGATCGACCGGCAGGTGCTCGCCGACAAGGCGGACGAACTGGACGGCAGGATCCGCAAGCTGGCCTCCATGCGTGATGGCCTGCGCCACGCCGCGGCCTGCCCGGCACCGAGCCACATGGAATGCCCCAAGTTCCGCCGCCTGCTGGGGATCGCGGCATCCGCGACCGCGAGCACACGCCGCAGACGCCGCAAGCGGTGAACGGCGGTTCGCAGGCCTTCGTCCGGACCCTCGGCCGCTGGGACCTCGCCGCGATCTCGATGAACACCATCGTGGGCAGCGGCATCTTCCTGTTGCCGGCCACGGCTGCTGCTGCGGTGGGCGCCTGGGCGCCGCTGGCCTTCCTGGTCTCGGGCCTGTTGTCGCTGCTGTTCGCGATGTCCTTCGCCGAGGCATCCAGCCGGGTGTCAGGTACCGGCGGCCCGTACCTGATCGCCCGCGCCGCATTCGGCGACGTCGTGGGCTTCGAGGTCGGCTGGATCTTCTGGCTGTCGCGGCTGGCGGCGGTGGCGGCCAGCTACAACGTGTTCCTCGCCTACCTGGCGGGCTTCTTCCCCGCTGCGGGGGAGTTCCCGGTCCGTGCCGCGGTGATCACCCTGGCCGTCGCGCTGGTGACCGGGCTCAACATCCGCGGCGTGCGCACCGGCGCGGCACTGACCAACGCCTTCACGGTGGCCAAGCTGGCTCCTCTCGTGCTGCTGGTGCTGGCCGGCTTCGCGTTCGTGGCGGTCCAGGGCCTGCCCGCCGCGACGCCGGCACCGGACGGCAGCTTCTGGCGCGCGGTCCTGCTCGTGGCCTTTGCCTTCGGCGGCTTCGAGGTGGCGACGGTGCCGGGTGGCGAGTCCCGGGCGCCGGTCCGGGACGTGCCCGCCGCGCTGTTCCTCTCCATCGGCGGCGCGCTCGGCCTGTACGTCGCCCTGCAGTTCGTCTGCTACGCCCTGGTGCCGGGCCTCGGTGCGTCAGCGCGGCCCCTCGGCGACGCGGCCGCCGCCATCGCCGGCGCGCCGGGCGCCACGCTGGTGGCAGCGGGCGCGTTGCTGTCCACCGCCGGGTACGTGTTCGGCGCGGGCCTCGTGGTGCCGCGCATTGCCTACGCGCTGGCCGAGGGCGGGCAGTTCCCCCGGGTGCTCGCCCGGATCCACCCGGCCTTCCGCACGCCCTGGGTGGCGATCGTCGCCCACGGGATCATCACCTGGACGCTCGCGCTCAGCCTCGGCTTCTTCTCGCTGGTGGTCGTGAACGTGCTGGCGCGCCTGGTGGTGATCGGCGTGACCTGCGCGGCGGTGATTCACTTCCGGCGCCGGGGCGAGCCGGCCGATGGCTATCGCGCGCCGGGTGGCCTGCTGGCGCCGGTGGCTGGCCTGCTGGCCGTGGCTGTGCTGCTGACCCAGGCCGAGGCGCGCGAGCTGTTGTGGGGCTGCGGCGCGCTGCTGGCCGGGGCTGTGCTGTACCCAGTCATCAAACACCCGCGCTAGCGTAGCCCCGGCGGGCCGTTTCCGGTCCAACGCGTTGGAAACACGGCTGGCCCGCCGGCGGGGAACCCGTCACAGTGCGCCGGAATCGAGCACGTCGCCGTCCAGCCCCGGTGATATCATCTATGCCATCATCTGCTATCAGGACTGCTGGCATGGCCAACATCAGCGTACGGGGCGTGGACGAGAAGGCCCTGCGCCGGCTCAAGCAGGCGGCCGGCCGCCGGGGCGTCAGCCTCAATCGGCTCATCGCCGACATGCTGAATGGCACGACCGGCGGCAAGCCGGCGGTCCCCGCCGAGCATGCCGACCTTGATGCGCTGGCAGGCACCTGGAATGCGGCGGACGCGCGCGAGTTCGACCGTGCCACCGCGACCTTCGGCCAGGTGGACGAGGAACTCTGGCGGTGAAGCGCATCCTTCTCGACACCAGCGCCTATGCCGCCTTCAAGCGCGGCGATTCCGAGGCGGTCGCCGTGCTGCGCCGTGCGCCGGCCATCGCGCTGTGCCCGACGGTCATCGGCGAGCTCCTGGCAGGATTCGCCTGCGGCAGCCAGATCGCCCGCAACCGGCGCGAGCTTGACCAGTTCCTGCAGTCACCGCGGGTCCAGCTCCTGCAGATCGACGCCGAGACCGCAGAACATTACGCTTCCGTGTTCGCCCTGCTCCGGCGCAAGGGCCGCCCGGTGCCGACGAACGACCTCTGGATCGCGGCGACGGCCCTGCAGCACGGCTACGCCGTCTTCACCCGGGATGCGCATTTCGGCGCGATCGAGAACCTGATCTCGGGGGCGGTACTGGCGGATTTCCTGCCGTGAGCGGGATGCGTGCCCGATCGCCCGTTGCCGCGACCACGTTTCCGTAGTTGCACCAACCTCGTGCGAGTAACCTGCGGCCCCGCGAAACGCAGGCGAACCTTCGCCGCGCGTGGCCTCAGCCAGCCCCCCCAGCCAGTCCCCGCCGATGCCCCCAGGCCGGGGGTGGTACAGCCCCCGCATCCGGGCATATAGTCGTGCCTAGTCGTGCCGGACCGGCGGCTTCTTCGCCCGTCCAGCGTCGGTCGCTATAACAACAAGAACAGGCGATCAGGGGGGTGATGACCATGTGCCCTTGCGTTCGGTTCCCGCTCGCGACTGTGATTCTCCTTCAGGTGCTGGCTGGCACGGCGCCCGCCGCCGATATCGACTACTTCGGCCTCACGCCCAACCAGCCCGTCGTCCTGCAGGGGACGGTCCTCCGCCTGCAGGCCAACGGCAACTTCAATGACGACACCACGGCCAGCCTGACCAGCGCGACGCTGTCGTCGGGCGGCAACCACAGCTGCGCCGTGATCGCCAATGGCGAGGTCCGGTGCTGGGGCCGCAACGGCTCCGGCCAGCTGGGCAATGGCACCACCACGGACTCGGCCCAGCCGGTGACGGCCACCGTGCTGGTCACGGCAACCGCGGTGGCGGTTGGCGGCGAGTCCAGCTGCGTGCTCCAGGCCGATGGCGTCTCGAAGTGCTGGGGTCGGAACGCCGAGGGCCAGCTCGGCAACGGCACCACCGCCGCTTCCTCGACCCCCGTCACGGTCACCGGGGTCACGGCCAGGACCCTCGCTGCCGGCTTCCATCACGCCTGCGCGCTGCTCGCCAGCGGCGCGGTCAGCTGCTGGGGCGCCAACAATGCCGGCCAGCTCGGCAATGGCGGCGTGATGGGCGCGACGACAGCCGTCAGCGTCACGGGCATCACCTCCGCGGTGGCGATCGCCGCCGGCGGGAACCACAGCTGCGCCGTGCTGGCGGCGGGCGGGGTGAAGTGCTGGGGTGACGACGGCGCGGGCCAGCTGGGCAATGGAGCCGCCGGCGCGTCGACGGTGCCGGTGGACGTCACCGGCATCAGCACCGCCGTCGGCATCACGGCAGGCTTCGACCACACCTGTGCACTGCTCGCCAACGGCACGGTGCGCTGCTGGGGGCGGGGGCTCGAGGGCCAGCTCGGCAACGGCGGCCTGGTGAACTCCCCCACGCCGGTCAGCCCGAGCGGCATCCAGCTCCGGATCGTGGCCCTCGGCGCGGGCCTGAGCCATACCTGCGTCGTCATCGAGAACGGACTCTCCGTGTGCTGGGGCGACAACGGCAACGGCCAGGTGGGCAACGGCGCCGTCGTCGGTAATGTGCCCCTGCCCACCTCGGTGGTCGAGCTCGGCGGCACCATCGCGGTCAGCGCCGGGTTCGCGCACAGCTGCGCCCTGCTTGTCGAAGGCGACGTGAAGTGCTGGGGCCTCAACGATGGCGGACAGCTTGGCATGGGCACGGCCGGCGGCGCTGTCCAGCGTTCGGGGATTCCCCTCGTGGTCAATGGCCCCATGGTGGGCTTCGACGTGGGCGGCAACCACACTTGCGCCGTCACGCCCTCGGGAACCGGGTCCTGCTGGGGCGACGGCACCTGGGGCCAGATCGGTGACGGCGGGCTCTCGGGAACCTCACGGCCCCGCAAGGTCATGGGCCTCGACACCACGTTTGGCGCTGCCGTGAACGCCATCGGACTCGGCCTGGGCTTCGATCACAGCTGCGCCGTCTATACCGCAGGCAACATCAAGTGCTGGGGCAGGAACAACGTCGGCCAGCTCGGCAACAACGACACCACCAGCGAGACGTTTCCGGTGCCGGATGACCTCTACCAGACAACCACCGCGATCAGCGTCGCGTCCGGCGCCACGCACAGTTGCGCGGTGCTGCTCGGGGGCACCGTGCAGTGCTGGGGCAGCAATGCCTCGGGGGCGCTGGGCGCCAGCCTTCCGGGCAACTACTTCTTCCCCGTCACGGTGCCGGGCATTACCACCGCATTGCGCGTCTCCGTCGGCTTCGAGCACAGCTGCGCGCTCCTCACCGGGGGCACGATCCAGTGCTGGGGCCGGGGTGACCAGGGCCAGCTCGGCAACGGCCAGGGGGTGAGCTCGACCACGCCCGTGAGCGTGGGCGGAATCAACACGGCCACCTGGGTCGGACTCGGCAACTTCCACAGCTGCGCGCGGCTGACGGGCGGCGCACTGCGCTGCTGGGGCCGGAACGTGGAGGGCCAGCTGGGCAACAACAGCACTACCAGCTCCAACGCCCCGGTGGTCGTGAGCAACATCACCAACGCGTCGGGCGTGGTCGGCGGCGGCTTCCACAGCTGCGCGCGGCTGTCGACGGGCGAAGCGCGCTGCTGGGGCCGCGGGGACCTGGGCCAGCTGGGCAACGGAGCTTTCGCCAACTCCTCCGTGCCGGTGGTGGTCACCGGCGTGGCGGGGACCGTGGCCATCGATGCCGGGCGGTCGCACACCTGCGTCGCGCTCGTGGGTGGCCGCCTCCAGTGCTGGGGGTACAACGAGCTGGGCCAGCTGGGAAGAGGCACCAGCGGGCTGGGCGTGAACAGCGCGACGGCCGCCACCGTCAACGGCATCAACATGGATGCGGCCGGGCTGTCCTACTCCAGCGACGATCCCGCGGTCGTGACCGTCGACAACCTCGGGAATGCCCGGGCCGTCGGCCTGGGGACCACGATGGTCAGGGCGCGGTACGACAACGAGACGACCGCCACGAGCTTCACCGTGGCCATCGACACCGACGGCGACACGGTGCCGGACCCGGTCGATAACTGCACCCTGGTGCCCAACCCGGGCCAGTGCGACAGCGACGCCGACGGCTTCGGCAACCACTGCGACGGCGACCTGAACAACAACGACGCCACGAACGCCCAGGACGTCACGCTGTTCCGGGCGCAGCTCGGTTTGCCGAGCACCGCGCCGGCCTACAACCAGGCGGACATCAACTGCAACGGCACCGTGAACGGCCAGGACGTCACGCTCTTCCGTCAGCTGCTGGGCTCGCCGCCGGGGCCGGCGGGCGTCCTGCAGAACTGAGGGGTGCCCTGATTGCACGCCGGCCAGCCAGTGCGCTACATTTGTAGCGCAATAGCCGGAGGACATGCCCATGGCCGCCACCACCACCATCCGCCTCCCGCCCGAGCTTCGGGCGCGCCTGCAGGCGCTCTCGGAGCAGACCGGCCGCTCGGCCCACAGCCTCATCGTCGAGGCGGTTGAGCGGCACGCCGACTACGAGGAGCAGTTGCAGGCGCTGGTGC
>CAZTGY010000139.1:0-364 GCA_964613445.1 uncultured Chromatiaceae bacterium
GCGAGCATGAGGGTGCCCACCACCAGCGCGTTCCGCCACTGGCGCCCGTCCGGCCAGGAGGCCCGCCGGGCCAGGCGCATCCACAGCGCGAGGCCGACCCCGGCCACCAGGAAGCGGGTGCCCATCTGGAAGTACGGTGGAAAGCTGACGAGCGCGAAGCGGATCGCCAGGTAGGTCGAGCCCCAGATCACCCACGTGGCGGCGAGACAGGCAACGACCAGTCGGCTCATGCCAGGCTGCTCATGGACGGATCGTAGGCAATCCCGTCCCGGGCCGGTAGGGTCAATCCGCGGCAGGAATCGTCACGACGCTGGATTCAGTCCGGCGGGCCCTGGCGGGTTCTCCCTGTAAATGGAGGGCCCGG
>CAZTGY010000139.1:374-7241 GCA_964613445.1 uncultured Chromatiaceae bacterium
GGCCCGGTAGCAGCAGGCATGTGCCCGCTCCCCCAGACATTCTGCCGGTAGCCAATGGCATAGACAGCCAGGCAGGTGAACCAGACGAGGGCGGCGCTCCACAGGTCGTGGGACAGGAAGTGCGCGCCGCGGGCCTCCTGGCCAAACGCAAACACCCCGCCCACCAGCAGGGCCGCGCCCAGCGCCAGGCGCGCCAGCTTACGGCTCCGCTCGAGGGCGAGGAAGTAGAGAGCGAAAAGTGCGAAGCCCGACGATGAGTGCCCGCCCGGGAAGCACTGCGCCCTGGGAAGGCCATCCGGGCGATCGGCAAACAGATGGACGTAAGGCAGCTGACCGCCGAACTCCACCAGGGCCCATGGGCAGTCCACGTTGGTGACCTGCTTCAGCAGGCCAACCGCGCCGGCGCCAAGCGCCACGCTGAGGACGACGAAGCCGGCGGGGCGGCGCCAGCGCCGCAGGGCACCGATCCGGAAGCTGAGCGCCCAGGTGAGCAGCAGGATGCCGCCCAGGAGGCGGATCAGCAGCCCTCCGGTGGAGTGGATCACGCCCTTGGCCCACCACTCGCCCGCACCACTGCCGATGAAGTGCCGCGCAACCGGGTCGAAGGCCCAGGCCCGCGCAAAGCTCTCGTCGAGGCCAGTGCCCGCGGCCGCCGTGGCGAACAGGACGAACAGCACCGCCGGCCACCCGGCGTGCCTTCGCCAGAAGTGCCGGTCCGGTGACTCCACGTCAGTCGGCCGGGATCTTCGCCAGCAGGGCGCGGATCTCCTTGCGGCGCCCCTCGTCTGCAGACTGCCGGTTCGGGCGCGGAGCCGCCTGGAGAGCCTTGTCCAGGTACTTCTTCGCCCCGGCATAGTCATCGTCGTCGAACAGGAGCTCGCCGTAGAAGTAGTTCGGGTCGATGCCGTCCGGGTTGATGGCAAGCGACTTCTGCAGGTACTCCTTCGCTTTCTTGTCGCTGCCGAAGCCCACCGGGAATCCCGGCACCTTGTGATACAGGGTGCCAAGGCTCGTGTAGGCCGAGCCCTGCAGGGCCTTCGGGTCGATCTTCAGCGCAGCCTCGAGCTTTGCCTTTGAATCCTTCGCCAGGCCAAGCGCTCCAAGCCCGCCCTTCACGCCGGCGGCCGTGCTGAGCACGATGCCCTCCCAGATCAGCGGCTCGGCCCGCCCCGGATTGCGCGCCGTGAAGGCAGCGGCGTCGGCCATGAGCTTGTCGAAGGCCGCCTCCTTCGCATCGCCCTTGGGCGAGTAATTGGCATCGGCCCACCGCGTCTGGATGGCGAGCAGGTCGGCATCGAAGTCCGCCAGCGCAGCGCCGGACCCGAGGACGGCGGTGAGTGCCAGCGCGACCGTGGCCATGAACTGTGGGAACGGGCGGGTCATGAGGGACTCCTCGTTGATTGAAGGGTGGTTCCGGCAGGGGCGCCGGGCCGGGCATGGCGACGGATTACCGGCAGCTGCTTGCGCAGCGAACCGTCCACGAGCCGCGGCAGGAGCGCATTGAGCCGCACGAAGAATTTCTCGGGCCAGCCGACGACCGCTTCCAGGGTGCCGCTTTCGAGCATGGCACAGGCCGCGCGGGCCACGACTGGCGGCGTGTCCATGGCGACGCCCAGCTCGGTATTCATGCTCTCGACGGCGGCCGTGTTGATCCCGGTCCGGGTGGCGCGCGGTGCCAGGTAATGGACCTGCACGGTCGTGTCAGCGAGTTCGCGGCGCAGGGCCTCGCTGAAGCCGCGCATGGCGAACTTGGTCGCGCAATAGACCGAATAGGCGGCGTAGCCGATGCCCCCGAACACGGACCCGGTGTTGAGGACGTGGGCCTCGGGCTGGCGCTGCAGGTGGGGTAACAGCAGCCGGCACAGGTGAATCGGCGCCTGCAGGTTCACCGCGAGCGCCAGGTCGACTTCCTCGGCCGGCTGGTCTTCCAGCAGGCGGAAGTGGCTGACGCCGGCATTGTTGATGAGGACATTGATCCCGCCCCGCCAGGTCCGTGCGAATTCGGCCAGCCGGGCCCGGTCCTCCGCCTTCGTGAGGTTGGCGGTGTGCACATCCACCCGGCCGGCGAATGACGCCAGCTCGCCATCGACGACACGCCGGAGGGCGGTCTCATTGATGTCCACGAGCAGCACCATGGCCCCCTTCGCCAGCAGCTCGCCGGCAATGGCGCCCCCGATGCCGCCGGCGGCGCCGGTCAGCAGGACGCGTGCGGTCGAGAGGTTCATGCGGTCTCCTTTTCAATGCCGCGGAACATGTTGCCGTAGAGCCAGAACATCGCCCGTGCACACCGGACCACGGCCGCCTGGTCGGCAGGGTCGGTCAGGCCATCGAGGATCCCCCCAAGGTCCTCCACGTGCTCGAGGTCGAGGGTCCCGTGGCTGCGCAGGTAGGTGAAGGCCTGCTTCGGCAGGCCCAGCGACCGCTCGATCTGGTCCGCGGCCCGGACGGCCAGCGCCACGCTGGTGCCCTCCAGCACGTGGACCATGCCGAAGAAGCCCACCGGGTTCCGCCGCTGCACCGTGTCCCAGGCGTAGGCGACCATCGCATCCGTCTCCACGTTGGGCACGGAGGCCGCGGCGGCATCCCGATCGCCGCCCGCCGCCTCGATGTCGTTCAGGATCCAGTCGTCGTGCCCGACTTCTTCCTCGAGGTAGTGGATGAGGCTCTTCTGCAGCTTCGCGTGCCGGTCGGGCAGGCGGGCGCCCACGGCCATCAGCAGCGGGACGGTGTGGCGGACGTGATGCCATGCCTGGGTAAGGAAGGCCACGTAGCGCTCACGGCTGATCCGGCCGGCCAGCGCCTCACCGATGACCGGCGCCTGCAGCAGATAGTCCCGGTCGGCAGCCGTGGCGACCCCCAGCTGGTCGCGGAATGCAATCTTCAAGCGCAACTCTCCTCGCGCGTGGTCGTGTCCCGGTACAGCGCCCGGATGACCGGCTCGTGCTCCCGGAGGATGTTCGCCCGGCGCGGCCGCCCGTTGGCGGTGAGCGAGCCGTTCGCGTAGGTGAATGGTTCTGCCGCCGGCGCCCAGGCCCGGACTTGCGCGTAGTCGGGAAGGCGATGATTGGCGCGGGCGACAGCAGCCGCGATCCGGGCAGCACTGACGCCGGCGGCAGAAGGACTGATCAGGGCGGCGAGCCAGGGCCGCGCCTCGCCGACGACGACCGCGGTGGCGATCTCGGGCTCCAGCTGCAGCTCACGCTCGACCCACTCCGGGGCGATGTTCCGTCCCAGGCTGGTGATGAGGAGGTTCTTCAGCCGTCCCTGGACGTGCAGGAAGCCGTCCGCGTCCATGCTGCCGAGGTCGCCGGTGGCGATCTCGTCGCCGGCCGGATCGTTGCCGGGACGCTGCGGATCGCCCAGGTAGCCCAGCATCCCGGCATTCCGCACCATGATCTGCCCCTGCGCGTCCAGGCGGACCTGCACGTGGGGCAGGGGCCGGCCCACGCTGCCCGGGCGATTGCTGCCGGGCGTGTTGAGGCAGACGACGGAACCGCATTCGCTCAAGCCGTAGCCCTCAAACGCCGGCAGCCCCAGCCGCGCGGCGTGGGCCAGCAATGCGGGCGACACCAGCGCGCCGCCCACCGCGATGAAGCGCAGGCTTGCCGGCGGCTTCCAGCCCAGGTTTGCCGCGTGCACGAGCACGCGCAGGAGTTCGGGCACCAGGATCAGGCTGTGGGGCTCCCGCGCCGCGATGGCGGCCGTCAGGCGCCCGGGCTGAAGCCCCCCGTAGCTCATGCCGGTCTCGGCCAGAGAGGGAATCTCGCAGGTGGCGCCGGACAACAGCCCCGCGTACACGCCCGCGACATTCTCCAGCAAGGTGGGCAGGGGCAGGAGGCAGAGGTGCCGCTCCAGGCCGAGGCCGGCGGTGGCGTTCGCCAGCGACCGGGCGACGGACTCGAGCAGCGCGGCCGGGAGGCACACGCCCCTGGGTTCCGCCGTGCTCCCCGAGGTGTAGGTGATCTTGACCGTCCCGGGAGGAATCGGGCTCGAATCGGGCGGCGCCGCGCGGCGCCAGAGCGCCAGCCCGGTCTGCGCGGAGAAGCCGGCAGGCACGAAGCCCAGGTCCAGGGCCTGCACCGTGGCAGGCTGGTCCGTGACGACCGCGTCGATGCCGGCGTCATTCAGCACGTGGGCCATCTGGCCGGGCGTGAAGTAAGCGGGCAGGGGCACGTGGAGCAGCGCACGGTTGGCCAGAGCGAGGTCGGTCAGCACCCAGGCGCAGCCGTTGTCTGCCAGCAGGGCAAAACGGCGGGCGCCGGACAGGGACAACCAGCTGCCCTCCGCCCTGACCAGGGCCGGCAGCTCGCCGTGGCTGATCGAGCGCACGCCGTCGCGGATTGCCGGGCGTGCCGCGAGGCCCGCGGCCGCGGACAGGGGAAACATGCTCAGCGCCGGTTCCGCCGGCGCGACGACAGGTGCATGCCGGAGGGCAGGTAGCCCGCCATGACCCGCGGATCGTTCTGGTAGTAGCGGCCCCAGGCGTCCGCGCCACCGGCCAGGCGACTGGCATCCGCGGGAGCGAGTTCCACGAGGCTGGCACCGACACTGGTCAGGATGTCCCGCACGACGCTGGTCGCGGTAAAGACCACCCACGAGTAACCGTGGTCGAGCAGGAAGCGCGGCAGCAGGCTGACCAGATGGCGCGCGTAGCGGCAGCTGCCCCCGGCCAGGTTGCCGACCTCGACGATCCGGTCGCGGGAAATGGGGGTGCCCGCCTGGATGGCCAGGTCCTGCTCGACCGGGTGCGCCAGGTACTGCTCGAGAAAGAGCGAGCCCGCGCCGGCCGAACGGTAGCCCGCGACGGCGCGCAGTTCCCCGGACCGGTTCTGCAGGCCGACGAGCTCCGGGAGAAACTCACGGATCCGGGCGCCGTGCTTGTCCAGGAAAGCCCCGGCAATGAAGCCCTCTGCCGCTTCGCGACAGGGGCTGGCGGGGGCAATGGGCGCCAGCTTGAAGAGGGGGTCGGCGTGGGCCTGGAGGTGGGAAAGGGCTTCCATGCGGGTCCTTGAAGGGTGCTTCAGACGGCGGGCAATCAGCCCGTTTGCCGGTGGGACGAACCTGCCCGGTCCGATCAATCGGTGGCTAAGGGAAACCCGTAGCCCGCTAGACTTTCGCCGGGGGCGCGATTGAATCTGCGGCGCCCGGCGTCCAACCCGGCATAGACCCACGTGGACTTTAAAGTTGTGACCGAATCGACGGACCTGGTGCAACGGATGCTGGCGGGGGACGAGCGGGCCTTCACGGCCTTCTTTGACGATTATTTCCCCCGGGTCTATCGCTTTGCCCTGCCCCGCCTGAACAGCGACGCCGACGCCGCCGCCGAAGTGGTCCAGGCCACGCTGGTCAAGGCGATGCGCAAGCTCAGGGATTTCCGGGGCGAAGCCTCGCTCTTCACCTGGGTCTGCCAGATCTGCCGCCACGAGGTCGTGGACCACCTGCGGCGGGAGGGCCGGCACGCGGACAAGGTGGTGCGGATCGACGACAGCGCGGACGTCCGGGCTGCGGTGGATGCGATCGCCGGACCGGCCTCCGAGGAACCGGCAAACCGTTACAGCCAGGCGGAGGTCCGGCAGCTGGTCCGGACGATCCTCGACAGGCTGCCGCCCCGCTACGGCGACGCACTGGAAATGAAATACGTGGAAGGACTATCGGTGGACGAGATCGGCGTGGAACTGGGCATCGGCACGACGGCCGCCCAGTCGCTGCTGGCCCGGGCACGGGTTGCCTTCCGGGATGCGGTGGAAGCGGTCTTCGGGGCCGCTTCCCAGGACGTGCTTGCCGGCCTGGGCCAGACCGGATGAGAAGCCCGGCTGACGACAGAGGGGATCAGAACATGAACATGAATCAACAGGACCTTCGGCCGGGCGAGGAAGAAGCCTTGCAGGGCCTCCTCCGGGAGATGGCCCCGGAGACCGGGCCTGCGCCCGAAGTGCGCGAGCGGATCAGGCGGGCCGTGGCCGCCGAGTGGCGCGCCGCGGTGACCCCGGCACCGGCCATTTCGAACGCCAGTGCCCGTGCGGCACGGCGCTGGCAGCGACCGGCCATGGCCATCGCTGCCACCCTGGCCGTAGCTGCGGTCGCACTCGGCGTCCTGCAGTCCGGCTCACCGACTGTAGCGCCCGTTGCAGCCACCCTCGCCCGGGTCAGCGGGCCGGTGGAAGCCGGCCTGGAATCCGGCAGCAGTTCCGGCTGGCAGCCGGTCAGCGCAGGCCAGGCGCTGACGGTCGGGAACCGGCTCGTGACCGGACCGCGGGGCAAGGCGGCGCTGGCGCTGCGCCGGGGCGTCACGTTGCGCCTCGACGGGAATACGCGCATCGCGCTTGCCGGTATTGACCGGGTCGTCGTGGAGCGCGGTGCGGTCTACCTGGATTCCGGCGACCGACCGACGACCGGTCCCAGCGTGCAGATCGACACTCCCTTCGGCAGCACCCGGCACCTTGGCACGCAGTACGAGGTGCGCGTGTTGCCGGCGGCGATGCAGGTGAGCGTCCGCGAAGGACGGGTGGAGACCGCGCCCGACATCGGGCCGACGCCGGTTGTGGCGCAGGCGGGCGAGCAGGTCGTCATCGGGACCAAAGGCACCGTCACGCGGGGAACCGTGGACCGGCGGGATCCCGGGTGGAACTGGATTGCCGACGTGACGCCGCCCTATGCCATCGAGGACCGGCGACTCGCCGAGTTCCTGGCCTGGGTGTGCCGGGAAACCGGCCGGGAACTCACCTTCGCCACGCCGGCAGCCGAGGCCACCGCCAGGTCGATCGTCCTGCGTGGCTCGGTCGCGGGCCTGTCACCCGACCAGGCGCTGGCCGCCGTGATGGCGACGACGAATCTCACCTACAAGGACGATAACGGCCGGCTCATCGT
>CAZTGY010000140.1:0-7236 GCA_964613445.1 uncultured Chromatiaceae bacterium
CCCTGTAGTGCAGAACAGGCAGGTCAAAGCCACCGCCGTTCCACGAGATCAGGTCTGGCGTGTGCTTGTCGATGGCCTCGTAGAAGCGACTCACCAGGTCCTTCTCCGGGCTGTCGGGCTCACCGAGGCTCATGACCTTCAGCCCTTCCCGGTAGCGCCAGACCACTGAAATGGCCACGATCCGGTGTTGATGGAGCGGCAGGAAGTCCGAGCCCGTTTCCTGCAGGCGATGGAAAGTCATTGCCTTCGCCACGTCCTCGTCTGGCAGGCCGTCCAGGTTGAACAACCGCTTCCCGAGTTCCACGTCCGGAATGGTCTCGATGTCGAATACCAGTGCGCGCATGGGTCAGGCTGCTCCCGATTCGCTCCGCAGGGGATGGTTCATGCCGGTACGGTCACAATGGGGCCTTCATGAGGATCGCCACCGCGACGACGAGGCCGGCCTCGTCGGAGAGGGTGAGGTGACCGTCGCCAACGCCGAGGTCCCGGCACACCTGCCAGCCCCGCGGCGAGAAGATGATCCCGGGCTTGCCCCGGGGGTCGGACACGACCCCGGAATCGCGGAGCCACATGCCATTGGCGAAGCCCGTGCCCAGCGCCTTCACCACCGCTTCCTTGGCGGCGAAACGCATGCTGAGGAAGCGGACCCGGTTCTTCGTCCGGGCAAAGTCCAGCAATTCCTCCGGCATGAGCAGGTGCCGGACAAAGCGCTCGCCGAAGCGCTCGTAGGCCGACGCCACCCGCTCGACCTTCAGGATATCGGTACCAACGCCAAAGATCATGCCCGGCGTGAATCCTGCATTAGCTGCTTCATGTCGGCCACGGCAGCCGCCAGGCCCGTGAACATGGCCCGGGCGACGATGGCATGGCCGATGTTGAGCTCGACGATTTCCGGGATTGCCGCGATGGGACCGACGTTGTGGTAGTTGAGGCCATGCCCGGCGTGAACCTCCAGGCCCGCGGCGGCGGCGAAGCGGGCGGCGGCGGCGATCCGGTACAGCTCCGCGCCACGCTGCTCACCCGTCGTGGCATCGGCGTAGCCGCCCGTGTGAAGCTCGATGACAGGCGCACCGGTACGTGCGGCCGCCTCGATCTGCTGCTCGTCGGCGTCTATGAACAGGCCCGCCCGGATGCCATGGTCCCGGAAGCGATTGCAGGCCTCGGCAACGACGTCGAAGTTCGTGTACACGTCGAGACCGCCTTCCGTCGTGAGTTCCGCCCGGCGCTCGGGGACGAGACAGCAGTCCGCAGGACCGATCCGGCAGGCAATGGAAATGATCTCCGCGGAAACTGCCAGCTCCAGGTTCATCCGGGTCTGCAACAGGGACTGCAGGATTGGCAGGTCGGCATCCTGGATATGCCGCCGGTCCTCGCGCAGGTGGACCGTAATGCTGTCGGCGCCGGACTGTTCCGCAAGCAAGGCCGCCTGGACCGGATCCGGATAGCGGGTGCCCCGGGCCTGGCGCAGCGTGGCCACATGGTCCACGTTGACGCCGAGAAGCAGGTGGTTCGGAAGGGAGCTCATGACGGGCGTCATTCTAGCGGCGCATGGAGGCCAGGACTGCCCGGGTTTTCAGCGTCCTGCCGTCCAGATAGTGGGCCAGAACGGAGCGGAGCAGCCGCCTTGCAGCCTGCAGACTGGCCGGCGACGCCAGGTCGCCACGCCCAATGGCGAGCAGATCGGCGCCCGACAGGGTCAGCGCCGTCCCACCGGCCACCACCGGGACAGGGCCCTGCTCCAGCCGGTACTCGTAGAACGCGTCGGGGTCCAGAGGCACGTCATTCAGCACGTCGTGATCCAGGTTGAGGCCGTAACCGACCTCCGCGAGCATCTGCAGCTCAAAGCGCCGGAGCGCCGGTTCCGGATCCCCGCCGGCACGCAACTCGGCCAGCGCCTGGGAGTACGCAATGAACAGGCCCGGGTGCGGGTCGCCCCGCCGCACGAAGTTCAGGACGAGTTCGTTGAGGTAGAAGGCGCCCATGAGACACAAGCCATCCAGCGCCGTGGCGAAGCTGGCGGCCTCGGCCCCCCGCAGCGTGTAGAGCGAACCGCGACCCGCCCAGGAGAGCCGCAGCGGGAGGAAGGGCTGCAGGACGCTGCGCCAGCGGGACGACGGCCGCCGGGCGCCCCGGGCGACGAGCCCCACGCGACCATGGTGGGCCCCGAGCACCTCCAGGATCTGGCTCGTCTCCTGATAGGGCCGTCCGTGCAGGATGAAGGCGTCCTCCAGCTCGGCGCTGGACGTCATCCCGCTCACGAACCCGACTCGAATCCGAACTGCTGCAGGGTGCGGGCGTTGTCGGCCCAGTTGGTCTTCACTTTCACGTGGGTCTCCAGGTAGAAGCGGAGACCGAAGATCTTCTCGAGCTCGAGCCGTGCAGCCGTGCCCACCTCCTTGATCGTGGCGCCACCCTTGCCCACCACAATGCCCTTGTGGGAGTCGCGGTCGGCCCAGATAACGGCATCAGCCAGCACCACGCCGGGCTTTTGCTCGAGCTCGAGGATCTCCACGGCCAGTCCGTACGGCACTTCCTGGCGCAGTGCGATGAGGAGCTTCTCCCGGATCATTTCCGCAATCCGGAACTCCATGCTTCGGTCCGTGGCGGCATCGAGCGGGTACAGCGGCGGTCCCGTCGGAAGCAGTTCCGCCAGCAGGTCGGTCAGCCGGCCCAGGTTATCCGCGTTGGCGGCCGAGATCGGCACGATGGCCTGGAATGCCGCACGCTTCTCGCAAGCCGCCAGGTACGGAAGCAGCGCTGACTTCGGCCGTACGAGGTCCACCTTGTTGACCGCAAGAATGACGGGGATCCCGGCGGCCTGCACGTGCTCCAGCACGTAGGAGTCAGCAGCCTTCCAGGCGCCGGCCTCCACGACGAAAAGGGCCACATCGGCGCCGACCAGCGCGCCCTCGACCGCGCGGTTCATGGCGCGATTCAGCTGATTCCGCATGCGCGCGTGGAGACCGGGCGTATCGACGAACAGGATCTGGGCCCCCGGACGGGTCAGCACACCGACGATCGCGTGCCGGGTCGTCTGGGGCCGTGGCGTGACGATGCTGATCTTGCGGCCTACCAGTGCATTGACCAGCGTGGACTTGCCCACGTTGGGCCGCCCGACGATGGCGACGAAGCCCGTCCGATGGTCCTCAGCCATGGTTGCCTGCGGTGGCGCCGAGGGCCCGCAGGGCCTCTTCAGCCGCCTGCTGCTCGGCTGCCCGGCGGCTGGCGCCCTCGCCGTGGACCTCGATCCCGGGCGTCTCGAGCCGGCAGACAACGGCAAAATGCTGGGCATGGCCCGATCCGCTGATACGCTCGACGGCGTAGGTGGGCAGCGCATGGCCCCGGCCCTGCAGAAATTCCTGCAGCCGGGTCTTGGGATCGCGCAGGTCGTCGCCGGTGGCGAGCGCCGCCAGGCGCGGGCTCAGCAGCTTCAGGATCACCTTCCGGGTGGCAAGCCAGCCGCCGTCGAGGAAGACCGCGCCAAATACCGCCTCGAGCGAGTTCGCCAGGATGGATCCGCGTCGGTGACCGCCCGAGCGCAATTCGCCGCTGCCGAGGCGCACCAGCTCACCGAGCGCAAGCTCCCGGGCCACTTCCTCGAGCGTCTCGCGCCGGACCATCCGGGCCCGAAGCCGGCTGAGGGAGCCCTCGTCCGCGTCGGGGTGGGCGGCATACAGGGCCTCGGCAATCACCAGGCCCAGTACGGCGTCACCCAGGAACTCCAGGCGCTCGTTGTTCCCGCCGCTGGCACTGCGGTGGGTGAGGGCCAGTTCGAGCAAGCCGTCTTCCTGAAAGCGATAGCCGAGTGCGCCCGAAGCCCATTCGGCAGCCACGCTCACTTCAGGATCTCGACCGAATTATCGAAGGCGGCCGTGATGGACAGATTGGCGATGTAGGGCACGCTGTCTTCGTATTCAACTGAAATGAGGAACCCATCGTCAGTCTTCGAGATGACAAAATCCTGACGCTTTGGATATTCGATGAAATCGATGTCCAGGCGCTTGCCGATCGCGTTCTGCAGCCGCGAGATATTGGCGTCGTTGCCGTCATATTCAAGTTTCAGGTCCGACATCAGCTGGCGAATCTTCATCTGTGTCATGTAGACCGGAACCAGCCGTATCACGCCGTAACCAACCAGCCCGACCAGCGCGGCGATGATCGCGAAGCCGATGGCCGTCATTCCCTGTTGCCGTTGCCGTTGCTGCATGGTGCATCCCTCCATTGACCACACCGAATTCCAATGTCTTCAATCTATCCCCTGCCCGATCCGACCCCAGCGGGGCATGGCCGGGAAATCCCAGTTCATCCAGATACGCACCGCCTTGCCCACAATGTTGTCGTCCGGAATCATCCCGACACCGTCGTAGCGGCTGTCCCGGCTGTTGTCCCGGTTATCGCCCATCATGAAGTAGTGGCCATCGGGAACGATGAACGTGCCCTCCAGGCTGCCGCGCCCGGGCATGTAAAGGACGGCATGCTCGTGCTCGCCAAGCCGCTCCCGGCCCAGGATCGAGCCCGGCTGGTCGGCACCCGGGTAAGGGCCGGTGATCTCCACGGCCACGGGTAGCTGGTTCACGAATATCTGGTTGTTCAGGTAGGTGATCGAGTCCCCCGGCAGGCCCACGAGGCGCTTGATGTAGTTGGTGGAGGGGTCCGAGGGGAGGCGGAAGACCACGACGTCGCCGCGCTCGGGGGATCCCAGATCGTAGATCTCCGTGTTGAGCACCGGAAGCCGCAGGCCGTACGTGAACTTGTTCACAAAGATGAAATCGCCCACGAGAAGCGTCGGCATCATGGAGGCCGACGGAATCCGGAATGGCTCGAACAGGAAGGACCGGATCAGCAGCACGACCAGCAGGATCGGGAAAAACGAGCGGGCGTACTCGACCACCACGGGCTCCGGCACCGCCGGCAGGGCCGGTGCCGTCCCGCCGCCGGCTGCAGCAGCCAGCCGCCTCGGCCGGAGCCAGGCGGCATCCACGGCCCATATGAAGCCGGTCAGGCCGGTCGCAACGACCAGAATAAGAGCGAAATCCACGAGTAATGCCAGCCCGTCTGAAACCCGGGCTAGGGTATCACGCGGCCGGCGCGGCCGGCTCTGGCCGGATGCTCAGGCCGTGCGGGCAGTCAGGGGGAAGCACCCAGAATCGCGAGAAGGGCGTCACGGTCCAGGTGCGCCACGCTGATTTCCCGGTCCCCGCTGCAGAGTACCGGGATGCGGTTCCCGTACGCCTGCCTCCAGTCTTCCCGGCTGTCCACATCGAGGACGGAGATGGTCGCCCGGCCGCGGCACAGGGGCACCAGCTCCTCCAGCATCAGCTCGCAGAGATGACAGCCACGGCGGCTGTAGACCACCAGGGCCAGCACGGCGCTACCGCCTGGTGCCAGCCACCGGGCGGACGGCGCGTGCGATGGTCTCGACGGTCCGCACCGGCACTTCGCCAACGGCGGTGACCAGGTACCGGCCGTTCAGAGTCGTCCATGCATTGGCCGCGCCAACGCGGGAGGGTCCCTCGCCCTGCTCCATCGGCGTGACGCCTGCCTCGATGAAGACGGACACCGAAGCGACGCCGTCCGAATAGACGAGGTGTTCCAGCGGGGCGGTGCCGGAGCGCTGCGAGCGAACCGCCCGCAAGCTGAATCCCGGGGGCAGCGACTCTGCCCGCCAGGCCGCCGATTCAGCAGCGGCTGGCGCCGGAGCTCCGGAGCGTGGAGAACGTTGCCGCGTGAAGTTGTCGATCGTCACGGACGGCTGGACGGCGGACTCAGGAATGCGTTCAGGGAGACTGATATCGGAGAACAGCAGCTGCTCGACCACGGCGCCGTCATCACTGGCAACCTGGACCTTGAGTGGCATGGCTGTCGCATAGTCCAGCCACAGGCTATAGCCGTAGCGGAAATTGTCAGTGGGGCGAACCGTGACGACGCGCGTCTCGCGGCCAACCAGCCTGCCCCCGCTGGCTATTGCCAGGCGGTAAAAGCGGTCGTCAAAATTCATGTCACCGGCGAACTGCTGACGTAGCGGGCTCGAGCCCTGCCGGCTTTCGGGGCCCTCCTCGATCAGGACCTCCTTCTGGTCGGGAAGAATGCAGGTGACGTCATCTCCCTGCCGGATGATCTCGCGGCCGACCTCGTCCATGGCCGTGATCCGCTCGGTGGGCACGCCATTCTCGACCCGGTGCACGACGCGCATGACCGCCGCATCGGCGCCATGCAACTGGACGAGGGTACCTTCGTAATTGAGATACTCGAGCGCGTACCCCATCCTGTCGAGCCAGCCCCGGGGATCATCGTCGGCGGCTGCAGGCCATGCCAGCATGGCGCACGCCCCTGCCAACAGCGCATGGGCCATCAGGGTGGTCACCCGGGTAGAACGGATCATCGGGCCGCTGGCTGGTCTGCGGCCTGCACGGCAACGGCGTAGGCACGGTTGTTCACGATGTGGGAATCCGTGAGCTTGGCCGAGAGCATCCCGGAATACTCACCGTGGTACACGAGATAGCTCGTCAGGCGCCGCGGGGACAGGGACGGCTGGCGCTGGCTGCCCACCCGGTCCGCCATGAGCGACTGGGCCCGGACGGACGTCAGCGCCGCCGGCTGGATCGACGGCTGAACCGTGACGCCGGCCGTGGGCATGACTCCAGGCCCGGGTGCCGGCCGGAGCAGCGGCACCAGCGCCACGGCGACCAGTGCCACGCAGGCTGCGGCGGCATACGGGAGCAGCCGGAGTGCCGTCCGTGGGGCTGCCACGGGAACGGAACCCGTGGTCGCATCGAGGGCCGTGCTCACCCGGCCGCTGATCCGCAAGGCGGCCAGCCCGGCCGAGCGTGCACCAGCGGGCCCGCCCCGCAGCGTGCTGCTGATGAGACCATAGCGCGCGGCGCGGGCCCGCAGCTCCGGTGATCGCGTCAGCCGCGAAGCCAGGAGATCCAGCTCCGCCGCAGGCAGCTCGTCGTCGAGCCAGGCTGAAAGCTGCTCATCAATGCGGGTGGGTTGGTCCGGGCCTGTGCTCATGGCAGTCGCTCTCTGTTCGGCATGGTTTGCTTATCGGTTTCTCACGTGTCTGCCAGGGGCCTGATGGCCTCGTCGATGGCTTCGCGGGCCCGGAAGATGCGTGAGCGCACCGTGCCGACCGGACAATCCATAGCAGCTGCGATCTCCTCGTAGCTGAGGCCCTCGATCTCGCGCAGCACGATGGCGGTACGCAGCTCTTCGGGCAATGCGGCAATGGCCACC